>CALFVL010000083.1 GCA_937928425.1 uncultured Verrucomicrobiales bacterium | reverse complement strand
TATCGGAGTGGAAGGACTTTTCGAAATCGCCCCAAAGGGCTTCGGCTTCCTGCGGAAAGCTGAGCAAAATTTCGAACAGCACAAGGAAGATGTCTTTGTTCCGCCTGATCTCACTCGTAAATATGGTCTACGCCCCGGTGTCGTCATAAAAGGAAGTGCCAGAGATAGCACGCGTGGCTTTCAGATGGTCGAAATCACTTCTATTAACGGCTTAGAACCTAGGGAAGCTCGCAAGCTCCCAGCCTTCGAGGAGCTTAAGGCGATCAACCCGAATAAACAGATCGGTTTTGAAACCAGCTCCGAGCGTTTCACCACTCGGATCGTAGACCTCATGGCACCAGTAGGGCGCGGCCAGCGTGGTCTCATCGTCTCCCCTCCCCGTTCTGGTAAGACGACCTTGCTTCTCCATATGGCGCAGGCGGTGCAGGAGCGCCATGATGAGCATATTCATCTCATCATCCTTCTAGTCGATGAACGGCCCGAAGAGGTCACTGAGTTCCGCCGCCAACTTCCAGATGCCGAAATTTACGCAAGCTCAAATGATGAATCACCTCGGAACCACTGCCGCCTAGCCGAGCTCTGTGTAGAACGGGCAAAACGCCTCGTCGAGGCTGGCCAGCACGTGTTCATCCTTATGGATTCCATCACGCGTCTCGCCCGTGCTTATAACGGGAACATGGGAGGCAGCAAACAGGGCAGAGGACGGGGTTACCAGTCTGGTGGAATCGTTGCGGGTGCTTTGGAGATGCCTCGCCGTCTCTTCGCTGCTGCTCGAAATACCCGAGAAGCAGGCTCGCTCACGATCATCGCCACGGCTCTCATTCAGACGAATTCCAAAGCAGACGAGGCCATTTTCCAAGAATTCAAGGGGACAGGTAATATGGAACTCGTTCTAGATCGCCGAATAGCCGAACACTATGTTTACCCTGCCGCCGATATTTTCAGATCAGGAACCCGCCGAGAAGAGCTTATCCTCCCTGAGATGACGCTTAAAAAACTCTACATGATACGGCGTGGACTAGCCGGGCATAAACCGATCGAGGCCATGGAGCGTCTCCTCTTCTTCATGAAAAAATTTCCAAATAACGCTCAGATGTTATTGGAAATTAAAGGTTAAATTAGAGGCCGAAAGAGGTGGCATTTTAGCCCAGCACTTGCTACAAGTGAGGGAAGGTAAATTTTTTACCAAAACTCATTATGCAAACAAAAAACGTAGACCCTAACATTACTGTGACTGTCCGCCATGAAGACGTCACTGACTCACTCCGGCAGTATGCCATAGAGAAAATAAACGGTATCCACCTAGACTATCCTCGCATCATCGAGGTGAAGGCGATTCTAGATGTCGAAGGAAGCCGTAGGCACAAGGCTGAGATCATCCTCTTCTGCGCAGATCACATCGTAATTGATGCCTCTTCCGAGACAGAAGATATGTATAAAAGTATCGATTTCACGATTGATAAAATCACACGGCGGATGCGGAAACACAAAACCCGCCTCCTCAAACGCCGCACGCCACGCCAAGAGGAGAGTATCCGCTATCTTGATGAGCGTAGTTACCGGGCTGATTTTCTCGATAATCTTCCTAACGAAGTGAATGAAACAGAGGAACCAGAGCCCTTTTTCGTCCATAAGGAGTCAGTCAGCCTGCGCCGTCTTTTCAAAGAAGAGGCCGTGATCGAGCTGGACCTCACTGAACGCCCCTTTGTAGCTTTTCAAAACGCCCGCCGTGATGTCATCTCCATCGTATGGCGTAAGCCTGATGGTGATTACGGCATGTTCGATATTAGCTAAGATGGCCCTATCCCAGCCCAGCCCAGCCTGCACCTTGCGGGCTGGATGGTGAGACTGAATCAGGTCTCCAGTGCCAAGTGAAATTCACCTCGATATCGGGGTGAATGCTATGTTGCACGGGACAACTGAGCGCTGAGCTTTGGAAAATTTTCTTATCTGGGTGGGACTCACTCAAGGGCATGAATACCTCCACCGAGAGCTTGCCGATCCGCCGAGGTAAATCAGCAGAAATTTCTTTCTGCACCGCGATCCGCATTCCTCGGACATCGATGCTTTTATGCTGAGCAGTAATCCCGATCATCGTAGCCATGCAGGAGCCTAGAGCTGTCGCCACAAGGTCAGTCGGTGAGAAACTCTCGCCCCTTCCTTGATTATCGGTAGGGGCATCAGTTTCTATGCTCGTGTGAGAAGGCATGTGTTGAGCTTTGCAGCGCAGCTGCCCTTCATAATCTATTCGGATTTCAACCATCAGTGTCTTCGTTTAAGGGGTCTTCCTTTTGCCCATCTTCTGGCTCCTTGGCAAGCACGACTCGAAAGCCAAAACTTTCCTTCCGTGAATCAATATCAGCAAGGTTACGAAAGCGCGACTCTAAGTTCGGCTCGCTAAAGCTATTCCAGCCCCCACCACGTAGCACTCCTAAGGAATCACTTAGATAGGAATCAGAAACCCACTCATGCACATTCCCACCTAGATCGTAGAGCCCATACTGATTTTTTACGAACTCGCCCACTGGTGCTAGCTTGGCATAACCATCATCATAACCTGCGATTATTCGCTCAGACGGAATAGATTCACTGGCAGACAGATCTGAGTAATTTCCCACCGCAAGCTCTGGCGGAAAACTTCCTCCCCAGGGAAATACTCCCTTATTGATGATTTCTTTTTCACGGTCCGCTGGTCCCCGGCCACTTTCTACCAGCCCTGCCATCTGGCTCCACTCCTCATCACTTGGCAGCCGGTAACGGTAATCTTGGCTGATGAAGTCAGGCCGCTCAGTCTCGGTGAGCCACTCACAGAATGCCTCACACTCGGTCCGAGTTACCCCTACGACAGGGACTTCTGGATTCGCATCTAAAATAGCCTCACCTGAGCCTTGATTCGTCGCTTTCAAATAAGCACGCCAATCTCCGCTCCGCGTCTCCCAAGCCGCCACCATTAAGGTCTCACTCAGGGGCTCCATACTCATCTTGAGGCTATTAGTCCAAGGTTCACCCGGTGTGAGACTTAAATTTTCTTTCAAAGTGAAGACCTTTTTAAAACTCCCACTATCCCGCAGATAAAATCGGTGAGTGAAAGTGGTATATCCTCCATACTCGAATCTTAAGTCTACGCGACCTGGAATCACCTTCTCCTCAAAGCCCGGCCCACCAAAAGGAGTAACCCCCACCGGCTCATCATTAATATAAACGTAAGCGCCACTAGGCACGGTATCGACCGCAATGGTCCCGTAAGGAATCGGTCTCACGACACAATAAAAAGGGCGCAAAATTTTCTCACCTCTCCGAGCTTGCTCAGGAAGCTTATTCTCAGGAAATCGCCGATCATAGTCCGCAATGATATGACGATTTTCTTCCAAGTTTTCATCTGAGTATTCTTCAAAGTATCCCTCTTGGATACAGTTTTCCATGAGCCACTTAGCGTACTCGCTAGCCTTTCCCTCTGTTACGGCTACGATCTTCCGACCTCCATAACGGAAGATGACCTCGTTAAACTTCCGTCCCGTGCCCTTAAGAAAACGCCGCCAGTCTTGCTCAGAAACGTGCACACTTGATTGATGCTGATCGCCCTCTGCACCATGAGGAAGATAGGTCTGCCCAAGAAAGTCATACCATGGTTCCCCCTCCTTCGGCGGTGAGAATAAGGACAGGGCCTCATTGATCACCATGACTTGCTGCCCCTCATCCACCACCTCGAATTCCACCTTATGTTCCTTACAACGTGGAGCCTTTAGATATAATACCAATTCAGTCCCCACCTCACGATCTGGCAAATTTGCCGGAGTGTAGTCTAAGAGTTCACCATCCTCATTAAATACCTCAGCCCCCTCTGGATCACTAATAACTTTCACCATCACAAAACGTGGTGGCAAAGGCTCTAACTTACCCTCGATGATGTGAGTCCCCCAGGTCTTCTCGATCCACACTTGACTCGCAAAAAGCCCAACGAAGGCCACGATTACGAAGCTCACCTTCACCGCCATAGGCACTTTTTTTGCCTTCGTCTTCCCCTGCTGAAGAAGTGCGAGGGCATCCGCTAGTTCCTCGCCACTCTGGATCTTACGCTTCGCGCTCCTTGGATCACAAATATCACAAATCATCCGGTTCAAGCGGATCCACTTCTTCCGCTGAACATCACTGGGACCTCGCTCCGGTAACTCAGGGAACTGCAAGCGGTCCATCCCCGTAGCCATCTCATAAAGAACTTTTCCTAAGCCATAAATATCGGCTTGTTCAGAGCCCGGACCTTCTGGCGGAACAAAGCCTTCAGTCCCCACGAAAGTGCGCTGATCCTTAGCCGCCACTAGCCCAATATCAGCCAACTTCGCCTTCCCTTCCACGAAAATAACATTCGAGGGCTTCACATCACGATGAGTTAGGCCGCGTTCATGCAGCTCTGCCAAAGCCTCTGCCAAACGCCGCCCCGTCTCGATACAAAAATCGGTTGGTAGAGGGTCCCCACTCGCCCGGAGCATATCACTCCTTAGAGTTCGTGGCTCATACTCCACCGGATTCACCTCTCCTTCACCGTGGGCATCATCACCCAGCTCCATCACATAGTAATAAAAGGACGATTCATCCGCCCCTCGCCCCACGTGGAGGATATTGACAAAACCCGGATGGTCCCGAGAAATCGGCTCAAAGCGGAGGATCCCCTCGAACTCGCGCTCAAAAGTCCGCTCATCAGAAAAGTCCTCACGGTAGACGATTTTCACGGCCCGCATGGCCCCTGTCACCCCACGAGCCAGCCAAACCTCCCCGTAAGCCCCTCCTCCAATCTTCCGGAGGACCTCATGGTCTGGAATAAGAGGATCTGGCCTAATCTTTTTTTGCATCCTTCTCGAGCTTTACCAACTCTTTCTTCAATACTGAACCCACACGGTGCTTCGCTAAATAAACTTGGGCCATACTCACCCCCAAGTGGTCCTGCACCTTCTTAGCCTCCCATTGCTTAATCACATAGTAATCGAAAATCTGATACTGCTTAGGAGAAACTTGGGCCTTCACTCGTGTCAGGGCCATATCTGCGATATTTTTCTTCCACTCCACATTCCACATCCGCTCTAACAGATCTCCCTTAGGATCCTCGAAGCGATCTATCACATCAGTCTTGCGATCATCCTCCCAAGCTCCGCCGGGCATCGCAGTATCTTTTTTACGCTTCCTGAACTGATCATTAATACGCCAACGCGTCATATTCATGAGCCAAGTCTTGAAAGAACCCTGCTTCGGGTCGTAGAGATTCTTCTTACTCTGCTTCGCAATCGAAAGAATCGTCTCCTGCACCGTATCGAAGGCTTCGTCGTGCCTAAGTCCCGCCTTAATTCCCACGGAGTAAATCAATTTCCAATAAGTCTGATAAAACTCATCCCAAGTCCGCTGATCATCCCAGTTCTCTAAACGCGCAATTAGACTCTTCCGCGTCTTCGCGTAGCCCTTAGTTAAGTCCACCTCCCTATCGCTATTCTTCGCGCCCTTCCTAACGGGGGATTTATCTTCAGAAGCCATCAAGGGCACTATAACGCAGCATACCCCAGCCGAAAGTCTTTCTTCACTCTCCAGATCATCGAAATCCGTAAAATAGTTTAAAAATCCGAACAAATGAGGATTTTATTGCACTTTCAGGGAGAATGATAATAAGTTCTAAAAAAAACGTTAGTTCTGAGACACCCTTCACCCCTTTACTGCTCAGAAATTATCTAACCTACTGCGACTATGACTTCCTCTGAGTTGAACCCTTCTCAGCACGTTGAAAGGATCCGTGAGATCCTAATTGGTAGAGACCTGCAAAACATGCACGGTCGCCTCGCTCGTATCGAGGGTTCTCTAGAAAATAAACTCCCTGAACAGGACTCTTCTCAGTTTGAAGAAGCGATCATGAGTTTACAACAGGACCAAGCCAGCATTCATCAAGAACTCAATTTTTTAAAAAAACAAAAAGACAGAATTCCTCACTTAGCTGCAAACTCTGCTCAGCACGATTCTCCCGTCTACGAGCACTCCAGCTCTGAGCTAACCGCTCAGATCGACGCCCGCTTCCGTGAAATTATTTCTCACTTTCAGAACGAAATATCACAACTTAAGGGACAGATGGATGAGCATCTCCATTCCTTGAAATCTCAGAAAGCCGATCGAGTAGAACTCCATGAACGTTTCACACGCCTCGCTCACGCAGCCTCATATCCAGAAACAGAGAACGAATCGGCTAAAGATCAAATCGAGGGCTTCCTCCTTTAAAAACAAATTCCGCTACCAACAGACACCCCTTTAAAAACTCTCCCCCTTACAGATGATCGAACACAGCACAACTCGCACTGAAGACCCCTACAAGTCTCAGCGATCTTCCTCCTTCCCACGAATTAGTGAACTTCTCGCCGGGGCTGCCATGCCCAGTGCCTCCTCATCCCCCACTCACTCGCTAGCACCTCAGCAATCGTTCCAATCAGAGCTTCCCAGATTTTCTGAACCATCACCTCCTCAATCGCAAAGCCCCCACCAACTCCCCCCACTTCCAGTTCCCTCCAGCCTCGCCCAGGCAGTCGCCTCCGCTATGGAAGACCCTCCAGTTCCCATGCCCGCGCCTCTGCTTATTAGTAAACCAGTCCAAAAAACAAACCCCTTTATCGAACCATTCCCCACAAGCCCATCACCAGCCGCCACCCCAAAAGCAAAAGCTACTCCAGCCACTCCAGCTGCTCCATCCCCTCCTGTCGCAGCCCCGGATTTAACACCCATCATTCCTACCGCAGCCCCCGCCTCAGTCCCTACCCCAGCAGCGGTAGAAACTCCGTCGCCATCTGAGACGCCATCCCTTTCACCAGAGCCCTCCACGAAACAGGAACCAAGCCCTCCTCTAATAAAGGGTCAAGATTCTCCTGCTCCTGCGACAAGATCAGTCGCTCCTCAGCAGTCACCAAGTAGCCCCACTTCTCCTCGAAAAAGCGAACCAGAAGAAAAAACCAGCAACTTCTCTGCATACCAAGAAACCCTGCCTGGCTTCGAAGATATCGAGCGAAACTTACACGATGCTCAACTTGTTGAAGCCCTCCTTCCGATCGTAGAAAGCTCGCTCGAGAAAGCCCTCTACGCACCGAAGACCGGACTCCACATGTATCTCGAGCCCATGCTACGCGCCACGGTCCGGCGTGCCATCGCCGAGCAGATGCAGACCATCCACCACTTCGGCCAGATCAGCCTACTTGATCGGATCGCGTGGAGACTTAAAGCCCTCCTCACCAGCCGCACCTATGATGACATCGTCTTTGAGCGCACTCACCGCTACCGAGTCGAGGAAGTCTACCTTCTGCGCTACCAATCGAACTCCCTCATCTCTTACGCCAGCCATGACCCCTCTCGTCATTCCACTCCGCGAAAGATTAAGTATGATCTCGCTCGCCTCGTAGAGGAACTCAATAATGGCGAGGGCGAACTTCAGAAAAGCTTCGAACTACCGAACCAAAACACCGCAGTGGTCCGTTGCGGACAAAACTGCTTCCTCCTTGCCTCCATCCGCGGTCCCATCAACGCCCTCGTCCGGGCAGACCTCGACTACGTTCTCAGTCAGGTTGAACAACGCTTTGGTGAAAGACTCCGTGACCAAGGCCAACACTTCATTCACGTCCTACAACCTCTCCTTGAAGGTTGCCTCCTTATCCAGTCCCCACCCCCTCCACGCTAAAGACTTGTAGAATTTTCGAAACTCGGCACTGACAAAAACTCATTCTCCACTACGATCTTCCCCGTGAGCTATCAGGTTTTTGCCAGAAAATACCGCCCCCGCACCTTCGCCGATGTCTTAGGTCAGGACCACGTCGTCCATACCCTGCGTAACGCCATTGAGCAAAATCGCCTCGCCCACGCCTACCTCTTCGTAGGTCCACGTGGCACCGGCAAGACCTCCACCTCTCGCATCTTTTCAAAAGCCCTCAATTGTCCCGATGGCCCTTCAATCGACTTTGATCCTGATGATCCCATCTGTGTCGAAATTGCCGAAGGCCGCTCCCTCGACGTCCTTGAAATCGACGGCGCCTCTAATAACAAGGTCGATGAAGTTCGCTCCCTCCTAGAAACCGTCGGCTTCGCCCCCGCTTCTAGTCAATTCCGCATCATCTACATTGATGAAGTCCACATGCTCACCCCGGGAGCCTTCAATGCCCTCTTAAAAACCCTTGAAGAACCTCCTCCTCACGTAAAATTCATCTTCGCTACCACCGAGCCGAATAAAATCCTCCCTACCATCATCTCGCGCTGCCAACGCTTTGACCTCCGCCCCATCCCCACCCAGATCATCGCCAGCCACCTCCAGCACATCGCTTCAGAAGAATCAGTAAAACTTGATGACTCAGCTGCCTGGGCCATCGCCAAAGGCGCAGACGGTGGGATGCGTGATGCCCAGTCCATGCTCGACCAGCTCGTCGCCTTCTGTGGTAATGAGATTACCGAAGCAAACGTCCTAGACATCTTCGGCTTTACCTCCCGAGAGACTGTAGCTTCTCTTCTCCTTGGCATCCTCCAGAAAGACCCTGCCTGCCTCCTCGCCATCATCCTAGAACAGTTTGAAAAAGGCAAAGACCTCTCCCAACTTCTCGCAGAAGTCGTTGGCGGAATCCGTGCTCTCGTCGTAGCCCAGCTTGATCCCACTGCTGGTCAAGAGGGTTTCCCAGACGCACTCTGGACAGACCTCACCCAGGCCTCCGCCGCCCTAAAACCAGATCGCCTTCTCGCCGTCATAGACACCTTCTCAGAAGCTGAAAGCCGGATGAAATGGGCTTCTAACAAGCGCCTCCATCTCGAAATCGCAGCTCTAAAAGCCATCCAAAATCTCCAAGAGATTCGCCTCAGCGATGTCATCTCCGCCATTGGGAAAACCGACCCCAGTGAAATGGCAGAAGCTCTCCAAGCCCCTAACATCCTAGCTCCTGACTCGCCCCCTAAACTAGAGACCATCCCTGATAAACAAGCCCCTCCCAAAAGCCCTGACTCTTCCCTCTCTGCACTAGATAAACTCATCGAGAGTGCACCTGAAACCAGTGAAGAGCCAGAACCTGCCGCCAAAGCACCAGCAGAACCCACCACCCTAAATCCCACTTCTCCCCCACCAGCACCTCCCCAGAGCGACGACTCGACAAAAGCCCCTCCCCCAGCCCCAGCCGATGACTTCCATGATGATCCCCTCATCGTCGAAGCGCTAAAAGTCTTCAAAGGTAGACTCATCACCTAAGGAAATACCTCTCATGATTTACCGGAGACCATGGCACCCCTTACCCATGACCATGCTCGGCCTATCACTGGCCCTGCACCTTTTTACCGTCATCCTCTACATTCGCCTTCCTAGCCGCTTCGCAGCCTTCACCGTCTTTCCAATCTGGGTCTGGGCCTCTCTCGGTCTCCTCGTCGCCGCTTTTTGCTTCATCGTCTACCGCGCCAGACTCTCACTCACCCTCGTTCTCATCTGGACTTTCACCATCCTCCTCCTCTCAGATGAAACCCGTTCTCTCGGGCGGCTAGGAATAGCTCCCCTCCATCATGGCCCCCCAGAACCTCACGCCGGTAGCCAAGTCCTCCGTGTCATCACCTTTAACTGTGCCCGTGCCGCCAATCCCGTAGAGGCCATTCGTGGTCTTCAGCCTGACATCATCTTCCTCCAAGAAGTCCCGCACACCTACCTCCTGAAGCAAGTCATCGACCAGCTTTTTAATGGTGCTGGAGACTACCGCTACTCAGCAGAAAAAGCCTGCGCCATCCTCGTCCGGGGTAACTTAAATAGCGAGATTCAGGTCCCCCGCTACCGTAGCCAGATCCTCCTCGCAGAGCTAGCGAATGGTCGTAGCGTTCAGCTTCTCAACGTCCACCTTCAACCTGCTGCCACCAATCTTCGTCTTTTCAACCGTAGCTGCTGGCAAGAGCACAGCCATAATCGCCGTCTCCGCCAGATTGAGCTCTTCTACGCCCTCAGTATCTTAAAACAAAAAAGCTCCTATCCCCGCTTTCCCACCCTCATTGCAGGTGACTTTAACGCCCCCGCCAATGACGTCGTCTACCGGATCTTAGAGCCAGAATTTACCAATGCCTTCGCCGAAGTCGGCACAGGCTGGGCTAATACCTATCACCGCGCTCTCCCTTTACTCCGCATCGACCACATTTATAGCTCTGATAAACTTGTCCCCATTCGTGCCCGCACCTTTAAACGCAAGAATTCAGACCACCGCCTTCTCGTTGCCGACTTCGTCTTCCGCAATTAAGGAAATAGACCAGCCCTTAAATTCTAAACCAGCCTTTACAGCTTAGAAATCACTCTCAGGCCGCCTTTTTCTGACCGAGTAGCGCCCACCGCGAGCTCGTCGCATCGGCTCGAATACCTGCTCCGCACCAGTCGCCTTAATCTCAGAAACCATCGCCATAAGTTCCCCGAGACGCCCCTTAGGCCAGCCCCGTTCCTGAAACCAAGCCAGATACTCTGGGGGTAGATCAGTCAAGGGGAGCCCACTCGGAGGGTAATGTTCCGGCCCATACTTGCCGAAAGGCATCCATGCTTCCGCAATCTCGCCTAAGACATTCCGGAAGTCTTCTCGGTCAATCTCCGTAAAATCCATTAGTCATCACCCCGTCCTAATAACTGGAACAAGTAATAGGCTAGCCAGGCCAAGGAAGAAATTGCGGCCACCATATAAGTCATCGCGGCCCAGAAAAGAGCATTGCGTGCCCTTCCTTGGTCCATTGAACCCGCAATTCCACTTCCCTCCATCCACGCCAAAGCACGCTTACTTGCATCAAATTCCACAGGTAAGGTGATCACCGCAAAAAGTGAAGTGACAGCCAGACAGCCCACCACAATCCAGAGTAAACCTGGAATGCGGAAAGCGAACATCCCCACAATAGAAATCATGAAAATCATATTCATGAGCTTAGAAGCAATCTGAGTCACCGGCACCATCTTAGAGCGAAAACTCAGCCACGCATAAGCCTTAGCGTGCTGCACCGCATGACCACACTCATGCGCAGCCACAGCAGCAGCTGCGACATTTCTCATATTATAAACCGCCTCACTGAGGTTCACGGTCTTATCTGCTGGGTTATAATGGTCAGTAAGTCGGCCCGGAGTGCTAATGACCTTCACATCCTCGATTCCCGCATCGGAAAGCATTTTAAGGGCAATCTCCCTACCAGAGTAGGCCAGAGGTGCTTCAGAATGCTCGCGGAAACGGCTCTTCAACTTCGTGCTGACTAACCAGCTCAGTAACATCGACCCTCCTAGGATTAAAAAATAAAGCATCGGAATTCCAAAGAAACTCCCACCAGAAGTGCTCATCGCTAAAAGATCATAAGAATTTGCCATGGGCCGATCCTACCGTCCCCCTCCCATCCTGCAAGAATGATGCCACATAAACATCACCTTTTACAAAAGATCCGTTTTTGACAAAGACTCCCTCTCAGAGCTAAACTCCCCCACACATCTATGAACACCACTAATATCCTCTTAGCCACGACTTCTTTGCTCCTCGTCGTTGGCTTTGCTCTCTCCCTCGGTAACTTCACTCAGAGTCGAGCAAGCGACTCAGATAAGAAAGAAATCGCGGAACTACGAGCTAAGCTCGACCAGCTCGATGCTGAGGAGCGAGCTTTTGAACTCGCCCGTCTCCGTGCCATAAATCCTGTATCTCCAGTGCCTCCTCCCAAATCAATGGTAGAACCACAGCCTGAGCCCACTCCCATTTCTGATGACATGCAGGCCATCATCCAGTCTCAGCAAGAGAAAATCGAGGCACTCGAGACCGAAAAAGAAGAGCTCACAGTCGAGAACACCACCCTCGAGAAAGAAAATGAAGAAATTTTCGAGGAGAAGAAAGAAAATCAAGACGAGCAAAGAATGGCTGCCTTTCGAGTGAAAAATGCTCTCACTATGGGGACCGTCACCTCAGCGAGTAAAGAAAACGCTCTCGTTATTTTTACCCCCTCGCAGAGTAACAACTTCCAGCCGGGGCGCATCCTCGCCGTGCGCCGGAATACTGGAATTATTGGAAAGATCGTAGTCGATCGTCTCGATGAAAGCGGGGACTACGTCGCCACTATGCGCCCTCACGGATATTCACCTGATGGATATCCCGATATTCAGCCCGGTGATACCATTATCATCGACCTTAAAAGCTAAGGTAAAAGGCCCCCCCTTCTTTAGCGGCTCACTGCCTCGATCCGCCTTGCTAAGATAGCCGCATCCTCCGTTTTACCCAGCTTTGCAAGAGCTCTCTGATAACCTTTCAGAGTTTCTAAATGATTAGGCCGCACTTCCAATCCCGCTCGGTAAATCTTACCAGCCTTCTTAATCTCGCCCTTACTCATATAGAAGTCCCCTAAGCGTAACTCCATGGGATACCCCACAGATGGCGGGAGAAGATTCGCAGACCAGTGTTGACGATCGATCGCTCCACGGAACCAGTTCACCGCAGAACTCCGCGTCGGCTCCCTCTCCAATGCTGCCAACATCCCCTTGAGTTCATAACCTGCCAGTCCTAAGGTTCGGGAGGCTCGCCGCCAATTCGAGTAAGTACTTGTCTTTTGAGCCACCTCCTTGCGTGCCGTAAAGGCAGACACTCGCTCCACGAACTTCACATAAAGCTCCTGACCGTTCTTGATATCCTTCACACTGATTGCCACGCGAATCCCTAAATAGAAGGCGAGACAATCGCGGTAATAAATCGCAAAAGACTCCTCCTTAAACCACTGCTCTTCTGGGAGAAGTTCCATAATTTTTTGCCCCTCATAAAACTTCGACTTATGGCTCTGTCCCATCATAATGCGCGCTCCTGCGGTGCGACCTTCCCAGAGTAAAAGGCCAGCTCCTCTAGAAAACACCCGCTCCTTGGTAATCTTCACCTTCGCCAACTCCCGTGCTAACTCTACCGCCTTCCCATGCTCCCCCTTCACCTCGTGTAAGTTCACTAAATATAACTTAGCCCGCACCCAGCCCTCACAGTCAAAGACCGTGACCTTCTGCTCCTCCATATACTTCTCATAAAACGCCGCCGCCTTCTGAGCTGCCTGAATCGCCAAGGCAGCATTCCCACTATGGGCCTCGGCATGAGCTAACATCAAATAAAAGGGGGCATAATCAGAGTGTAAACGTACTAGCTTCCGAGCAACTGGTAAAACATTCTCCCGTAACTGAGCACTTTTTAAAGGCCCCTCTGTTTGGCTCGTCACCCAGAAAGACATCACTGCAAGATTCTCTGGGTTTTCCTCCAAAATTTTCAGAATCGCCTCGCTGGCCCGTTGCTGGCCCAAGCGGGCTTTACCAAATTCATCAAAACCATCCCGTCTCAAAAATTTAGAAAACAGTCGTGCCTGCACATCATTTGGAAATTTTGTCGCAATGAGCTTAAAAGTATCACCTGCCGCATAAGCTCCTTCCGTAAGAAGACGCCCAGCCGCCTGAGCATAAGCGCGCTCGATCTCAGTCCACTTCTCCACCCCTTCCCTCTGAGCCCACTCGATCAGATCCAGCATCCGATCCACCGCATGCTTCCGCTCTGCAAAAAATTCATGTTGGCTCCCTGCCAAGCTCATCGTAATTCCCCAATAAGCCATCAGGCAATCTGGATCGAGCTTAGCAGCCTCCACAAAATGGCGGTAAGCCTCGAAGTCCCAGGAGCTATTTAACTGAGCCATTCCCTGCTCCACATGTCGCGCCGCTTCCTCAGAACTCGTCGAAATCGCCATAAATCCTTTGCCGAATCCTGCCACCACCTTAGGAGCAGGAAGTTTCGCCACAATCGGGTGGATCACATCATCCACCTGAAATTCCTGAGCAGCTAAAAAGAATGGTAAAAAGCCCAAAAGAAATGGGATACGGAAAAAGGTCATCACAAAGCAGTCTTTTCAAATTAAGCCTCCTTGGCAATCCTATCTACTATTTCCTAAGTAATCTTCATCTCCTCGCCTCTCTCCTAGACCCAGTGAACCGCATAGCTAATTGCACCAATCTCCTAAAAATTAACGATTTACCAAAGCTAGCGATAATCAATCAGAGTAATTTTCGCCTCTTAGAAAACCTTTC
>CALFVL010000082.1 GCA_937928425.1 uncultured Verrucomicrobiales bacterium | reverse complement strand
GGATCTCAAGAATCTAAGTATCACGGCCCTCCTAGCTAAACTCTCTAGTAGTGCAAGGGGAGACCAGCAGCAAAAAATTTCCGGGATGCTCGGAGCCGCCGAGAAATTCGGTGTGGGTGAGATGACCGCCGCTGAACTCCTTAAAAAATTCGGCTAAGTCACTCTGCCATCAATAAGTTGCCCAGAAACAGCCTGTCATTTTTTTAATGAGTGAAGGTAGAACGCTTGTGGAAAAGAAGAGCCCCTAAAAGTCCCTGTCACCTAAGCACTTCATGCCAGAAGAGAAACAACAACTAGAGGGCGGCGCCTATGAGGTCATCCGTGCCCGTCTTGAAAAGGGCGGTAGTAAACTCCAGGCACAGCTTAATGCTCTAAACGTCGAGCGGCAGCAGGTCTTTGGGGCGGTAGAGACAGAGTTGATTTCCACGGAGCGCGTCTCGACAGAGCATAATTGTGTTCCGCGCGATATGGTAGCGGTCGGGGCGAACCGCTTCATCTTCGGCTATAATATCCAGTTCGGCTTAAAGGCTACCACCGGAATTTGTGATGTTTTCTCTGCCTATGACTATGATCAAGAGGCCCATGAGTTTAGGGCGATCGAGGTGAAAGAAGTCCTCGGAGCACCGAGCTTTAGCGATGATTTTAAGTATCTTTTTAAATACTATCGCGAGGCAGTCTTTGTGAAATTCATGGTGATTGGCCCTCACTTGTTCATGGCCATGCGGATCGGGAAATCGATCACCGATCTTAAGGCCTTTAAATGGCTCATCAAGGGAGATGGGACTTTGGAATATCTGGGCAACCGTTTCGATCATGAGTATCAATTTCCCCCTCAACAAGAATTTGAGTGGCAGCGTGCTCACCGAGATATGCAGCGCTCGGGAGAGCATCCTCATATCTCGATCGAGGACCGCGTTTTTGTGGAAACAGTGGGAGGTGATCTCACGATTAAGGTGGAAGATAATACTGCGACTGGGGCGGGTATTTACGAAGAGCCCGTTACGGAAATTGATCAAAGTCTCGATGATGCCGAGATTCTCTACGCTACGGTAGGTCCCCTAATCTTACTGAAGATCCTTCCATATCGTGAGGAACTGCACCGTTATCTTGTCTTTAATGAAAAGACTCAGACAGTGCACCGCATCGATGCCATCGGGCACTCCTGTGTGCTCCTGCCGGATGAGCAAGGAATCATTTTTTCCAATGGTTACCTGCTCTTGACTGGCGAGTCTAAAATTTTTGAAACGGAGCTGACTGACATGCGCTTTGAACGGCGCGTGCTGAGTGCGAATGGGGAAGACACTCTCTTTGTATTTTATAATCGTCTCAGTGGAGATTACGTCCTCCTTTCTTACAATATGATAGATCAGGCGGTAGAGACGCCGGTTCTGTGTAGTGGGTATTCTCTCTTTCCAGATGGGCGGATGATCATCTTCCGGAGTGAAAGTGAAGCTTCTAAACATCATGCTTTACAGGTTTGGCAAAGCTCTTACTTGAGTGATGAGGTCGCCACCCGCCAAGCTTCTCAGAGTGATTCCCTCCTGTTTAAAATTGGCAATACCGAGCTGGTCCGAGGAATGGCGGAGTGTCGTGAAGTTCTCACTCTACTAAGGAAAGATGATAGTTATGGAGACCTCTACCCTGACCTAAGTAAGAAGACGAGTGACATTATTGATTCATACTTTTGGCTCAGTCAGGAAGAGACTGGCAACTTAGCTGCTCCGCTTAAGGAAATCCGTGCCGCTGCGAGTTCAGCGATTGATGAGTTCGAGAAAGTGCAAGCCTTGCGCCACTCAGCCACAGAGCGTAGCCAGTCTGCTCAACAAAAAACTGATGAGCTTTTACGCGCTATTCAGCACTCACCTGCGGGTGATATCTTTGCGTATGTTCACCATCTTGCGGAACTGCGTAAAAGGCGTGGCGAGATCATCAGTCTGCGAGACTTACGCTATGTGGATGACGCTCTAGTCGATGGGCTGGAGACTGAGATCGTAGAAGCTACCGAGAAAGTCGCTAATAGTACGGTCGCCTTCTTACTAAAACCCGAGGCTCTTGACCCCTACCGGAAAGCGGTGGAGGAGGAAGAAGCCCGAGTGCCTAAACTTGTCAAGGTCGTCGAGGCAGATGAGGTTACTCATAAGCTAGATGAGGCGGGCGTGGAGCTAGAAATGCTCATCGACATCGTCGGGAATCTTAAGATCGAGGATGCCACTCAGACCACGGCAATTATTGATAGTATCTCGACCATTTACTCCTCGCTGAATGGAGTGCGTGCGGGCTTGAAAAATAAGCGCTTGGCCTTGGCGAAGGGAGAGGGGATGGCCCAGTTCGGGGCGCAGATGAAGCTCCTCAGCCAAGCGGTCGTGAACTATCTAGACCTCTGCGATACCGCAAAAAATTGCGAAGATTACCTCACGAAGGTGATGGTTCAGTTAGAGGAACTGGAAGGGAAATTCTCAGAATTTGATGACTATCTTGAAGAACTCTCCGGAAAACGGGAAGAGATTTACGAGGCTTTCGAGAGCCGTAAGCAACTTTTATTAGAGAAGAAAAGTCGCCGGAGTCACCAGCTAGTTAAATCCGCCGAGCGGATCTTCTCTGGGATTAAAAATCGTCTAGAAGGTTTTTCTGAAATTCATGAGATTCATGGCTATTTCGCAGGTGATCTCATGATCGAGAAAATCCGTGATATCATCGAAGAGCTGAGTGATCTGGGCGAGGCGGTAAAGGGTGATGGCATTCAGACCCGCTTAAAAACGACTCGTGACGATGCCGTGCGAGCCTTGAAAGATCGTAAAGAACTCTTCGTTGATGGTAAGGCGATCATTAAATTCGGGAAGCACCACTTCTCGGTCAACGAACAGGAATTAGAACTCAGTATCGTGCCGAAAGAGGGGGCGATGTGCTTCCACCTGAGTGGGACGGATTTTTTTGAACCAGTGGCAGATGAAGCCTTTCTAAAAACTGAATCCGTCTGGGAACAAGAGGTGATTTCTGAGACACGTGAGGTCTACCGCGCGGAGTGGTTGGCGTATCAATTTCTATGCCATGGCGAGGGGCAGAGTCTCGCACAGTTCATGCAGCCGCGTTATCAAGAAGGCTACCTGAAAGGAGTTCACGATCTGGATGCACAAAAAATCGTAGATGCTCTGCAGCCCATGAAAGAGAGCGCGGGCTTACTCCACTTTAGTCCTAGGACACGGGCTGAAGCTCTC
>CALFVL010000081.1 GCA_937928425.1 uncultured Verrucomicrobiales bacterium | reverse complement strand
ACGTGGGCGTGTTTAACCCCTGTGAGTTTCTCATTAAGACCTTGTCGGGGGAAAGAGAGTTTATTGTGATCGAACCCTACAAGCTTAAGAAGAGTGGCGTGGAAGTCATTAAGGGGAACTTCTTGCCCGGGGAGGGCACGGTAACCCATTTCATCGGTCTCGCCGTGGCTCATCCCAGGTTTGATCCCGGCACCTGCCATCCAGAGGGTGAAGGCATGGGGGTTATGGTCACGCCCTAGAAATGCCATTTTTGCACCGTTGCGGTTTTCCTGCATGGGAGTTCTCCCAAATTCGCCACCCCAAACGACGAGGGTATCGTCGAGCATTCCTCGCTGTTCGAGGTCCGTGAGCAAAGCTGAGATAGGCTTGTCGATCGAACGGCACTTACCGAGAAATCCCTCATTGAGGGCTTCATTTTTTGCAGCTCCATGAGAGTCCCACCCCCAATCGTAAAGCTGGATAAAGCGGACTCCATTTTCAGCAAGGCGGCGTGCGAGGAGGCAATTATTGGCGAATGATTCTTTTCCGGGCTGAGTCCCATACATCTCGTGCATGGCGGGTGGCTCATCGTCAATTGACATCACTTCTGGAACTGAAGTCTGCATGCGAAAGGCCATCTCGTATTGAGCAATTCGAGTAACAGTCTCTTGATCAGCGAGCTGGGAGAAGGTCTCGTGGTTGAGTTCCTGAAGGGCATCTAAGGCACGCCGTCTTGACTTGGGTGAAATTCCCTTCGGGTTCCGAGTATTCAGGACGGGGTCTCCGAAGGAACGACACTGGACCCCCTGATAAACTGAGGGGAGGAAGCCGGAGCCCCAGAGTGACTTACCAACTCGGGGCACTCGACCACCTGAAAGCAGAACCATAAAGCCAGGGAGGTTCTGGTTCTCTGAGCCAAGTCCCCAAGTCACCCACGAGCCGATCGAGGGGTAGCCTAAACGGGCATTTCCAGTCTGGACCATGAGCTGAGCCGGACCATGGTTAAATTGGTCTGTTTTTAGGGTTTTGATGAAGGTAAGTTTATCGGCGTGCTTCGAGAGTTCAGGGAGACGATCAGAGATCCATGCGCCCGAATCACCATGCTGTTTAAACGGATAAATAGGGCCGAGCATTTGAGGAGTCCCTTGGATGAATGCGAAGCGTTCTCCTTCTAGAAAACTTTGTGGACAGTCCTTGCCATCGAACTTTTTCAGAACAGGCTTGTAGTCAAAAAGTTCCAGCTGTGATGGTGCCCCGATCATATGAAGATAGATCACTCGTTTGACTTTCCCATTCATGGGGGGAAGCTGAGGGGTGAGAGGAGCTGATGTGTCGTGTTGAATGACGAGCGGGGATGCTGCTGAGTCCATGGTTAGCTGCTGGGCTAGCCACATCCCGCCTAAGCCCGTAGTGCAATCGCGGAGAAAGTGTCTTCGGGTGGTGTTTTGAAGATCAAGATAACTCATGGTAAAATTTTAAGTGATAATTGATTTTACATACGATGGACTAATGCTGAGGGAAAGCTTCGATCGCGTAGTGGCTCTCGTTGACTTTTAAGATACCGCGTAAGGAGGGAAGTTCTTTCGGTGAATACTCAGATCTGGGGACAGATAAAATGAGAGATCCGTCGCTTTCTCGGGTGAATTTCTGTTTTTGGTTAGATGAGATCTGGTGGTCTCCAGAAAAGAAGTAGAGATCGGCTCCCTGAGGTGCCCGAATCCCCGTGAATTTAACCTTGAGATCGGAGCCCTCTGACGGGCTAAGGAGAAGGGCGTGAATCTGGTCGCTGGCTTGTGGTATCTCAGCACGAGCTTTCTGAATGTGTGCTTTAGCGCTAGGGTCTGGGATTAAGTCAGGACTCACAGGTAAAGTCATTTGAAAGGATCGCGAGCCCGGGAAACAGCCTTTTGCGCAGCACATCCAGATAGCTCTCGCACTAAGAGTGACAAATTCGGTGGTGATTTCATGCGGAGGAGTGATGGTGACGAGTAATGTGACATCACGCTCATAACCGTGGCAAGGGTGGGTAGCCATGAGGCTTTTCTCAGGGTAGGGCCAAGAAATTTCAGAGGCGGTGAAGCCCTCAGGAAGGGTCCAATCAAGAGCAGTCGCGACACCAACGATTCCGGGATTTTTCCAGTAGGTGTGGAAGCCAGCAAAATGGTGGATGTGTAGCCCGACGGTGAAAGGCTCTCCTGGGACGATATTACGATTTTCTGCGATAAGTTCAACAGAGAGCCCGGGGCCCTTAAGCTGGGAATCGTAAGCCCGTGCTAGACCAATCAGAAGGACTAGAGTGAAAAACAACCTCATGATCCATCATTACTACCTCAAGTATGAGGGTGCAACTTACATGGAGGTTTTTAATGAGCTTTCTTTATCTGGGAATCACGTAAGACCTTCCGGTAATGATGGTAGAACCTGAGATGCCGTTAGCTCTTTTGATGGCAGAGATGGAGGTCCCGTAACGTTTAGAGAGGCTATAGAGGGTGTCTCCCTTTCTAACGGTGTGGCGAGTTAGCCTGCGAGGTTCCGGGGCGGCAGGTTTGGGCCGTAGTTTTGGTTTTACGACGACTGGCCTAGGTGTGGGTTTCACCTTAGGAGCCACCCGCGCAACGGGAGCTGGTGGTGGAGGCTTGGGCAGGTTCACGGTCCTAGCTACGGGGACGGGTTTAGGAACTGGTCGGGCTGCTACCACGACTGGTGGCTTGGGCTCTGGCCTTGAGGGAGTCGCTAACTTAGGAGCTGGAGTTTTACGCTTAGAGCCCCGTTTTGGAGGATTATCAGCCCATGCTTCTACGTAGTTCCCATCTTCATCAAAAGGCCCGATGTCTGGATTATAGGTAGATGATCCACCTGATCCAGAGCAGCTTACAAGTATGACAGAGAGGAGGGGCAGGAGAAGGAATAGAAAAAATCGCAGGAACATTGGTTAGAGGAGGGCTATTGAATATCAGTTCGAGAATGAATATTTTGTAGAAATCGTGCGGAAGGTTAGACCGAGGTTTCGAGTGAAATTCGGTCTAACAAGTCCATGAATCATTCTTGGTCATGGAAATCTCAAGTCTGAATTTTAACAATTTTTCACGAGAAAATGGAGGAGAATTTTTTGGTTTTACTCTCGTGACTTCTTGGGCTTTTCTAAAAATGTTGTTCTCGAAGAGAGGGTAGCGGCTTCGGGAAGCCCTTCGCAGGGGCAAGAAATTGATGGGGAATCCGGTGACTTTAGGAATAGAGAACTCCGGAGCGGTCCCGCCACTGTGAGCTTTGGTTATTCTAGGATAGCCAAGGTGAGCCAGATCGCCAGCCTGAGGTCTTTTAGAAAAATAGGAACCTGCGGATTTCAGGGACCTTTTTTTGAATTAAAAAATGACTAATACAAAGAATGTCCTTATCGGACTGACGGGCCTACTGCTGGCAGAAGAGAATCTCGCGCAGGAAGTTGAAACTCTAGAACCACTTACAGTTTTAGCACGAAGGATCAACTCTACGAGTAATGATAACGCGTCCTCGATCGGAGTCATAAGCGGAGAAGAGTTAGCCCGCCAACAACGACACCTTCTTCTGGAATCTCTTAATCTAAATCCGGGAACACAGGGGCTTTCCACTGCGGGGCTTACTGGAAACACTGGGACTGTCATCGTGCGAGGTCTCCCCTCGAGTTTTCAGCAATTTGTGGTGGACGGGGTTAAAATCGCCGATGTCGCAAATCCCGTGGGAAGTTTCCTTGGGACGGCAAACCTTGGGCAAATTGACCGCCTTGAGGTTCTCCGTGGTCCTCAGAGTGTGCTTTTCGGAACAGGAGCAGGTGGTGGTGTGATCGGCTACGAGACGGCAGTGGGAGAGGGGGATCCTACCTTCAAGCTTTTCGGAGAAGGTGGCAGTTTTGAAAGCTATCGTGGGAGCTTAAGTGCACAGGGGAAGATTGGTAACTTTTCTTACGGTGCTGAAATCGGGCACCAGTTCACTTCGAATGACACTTTTTCAAGTTTGCCGGTTCATGACTTCGAGCAGAGTCATGCCAATGTGGCCTTACAGTGGGAATTAAGTGACGATTTACGTTTGAAATTTACTTATCGAGGGACAGATAATTTTCTAGAGACTCGCTCGATCAGCGGCTTTGGGACATTTGATTCGGAAATTCATACCGAGACTTCCGTTTTCGCCCTGAATGCGTTTTATCAAATCAATCCGGGATGGCAGTCGCGGTTGACCCTAGGCTACTATCAAGAAAATTTTGTGGGCGACTTTTCTTCGGCTTTTGGAGATTCTGAATTTGGGATCGACTTTGAGCGTTTTACTTTTAACTGGAGTAATGAGGTGGAACTTTCGGAATCACTCACTCTGGCCGCCGGAGCAGAGATCGGGAGAAGTGATTTTTCAAACACAACTGGACAAGACACAGATCAGACGAGTTACGGAGCTTATGCCAATCTTTACTACAGGGTGAATGAGGCACTTCTACTAGAAGTAGGAGGACGCTATGACGAGCATGACGAATTTGGTGGAGATAGTGCTTGGAGCGCAGGTGCCGTTTATACGGTCGATCGCTCAGACACTCGCTTTCACGTGAGATTCAGTGAGGCTTTCCGGAATCCAACTCGCTTAGATTCAGAATTCTTTGTGTCTCCCTTTTCTACCCAAGAAGAGAATCCTAATCTTGATTCCGAGACGATCCAAGGCTTTGAAGTTGGGGTGACTCAGAGTTTTGGTGATCACAAGTTAGAGTTGAGTTACTTTGATCAAGAGGTTCAAGATGCGATTGTGACTGAGAACCGTGGTCCAGGGAGGACCCAGAGGGTGAATTCCTCAGGAGATTCCTCACTCAGTGGTTTAGAACTGAGTGCGAGTGGTCATTTTATTAATGAAAAGCTTCGCTACCGCTTAGCCTTAACTGCTCAATTCGATGAGGAAGTGATTGATGTGCCAGACTACTTGGCAAACTTAGATGTGAGTTACGATGCAGGGCCATGGCTGATAGGGGTAGGATTCAGCTATGCTGAGGGAGCTGCTTATCTTCCGGCAGGAAATCCACAAACAGATGACCGTTTTCTAACCCGACTTTATGGTGAATACCAGCTGACTGAGTCACTGCGTTTTCATGCCCGAGTAGACAATCTTTTCGATGTGGACTACGAACTTTTTTCTGACGCCTTCGGAGAAGGGACAGAAATCATAGGACCAGGACGTTCTATTTACGCAGGCCTCACATATACTTGGTAAGTCACAAGACTGAGAAAATCTTGTAATGTTCCAATGTGCGAGAGAGAGGTTTTACGAACTCTCTCGCACAGGGAACAACAACGTTAAAAAGCCCCTAAGGACTTAGAGGAACTTGTACCCATTCTTTATTTTGTCACCCTGAAATCTAAATTCATCTGTGACTATCTTATCGAATCTCGGTTCCAATCCCTGATTTGGTGAAAATTTCTAGAAGGAGGGTATGAGGAGTCCTTCCGTCAATGAAGTGGATCTTTTCAACACCACTTTCGAGAGCTTCCAGAGCGGAGGCGATTTTAGGAATCATTCCACCAGAGATGATCCCTTCTTTTATGAGGCTTTGGGCTTCTTCAGATGAGACAGAGTGAATCAGAGTGTTCTCATCTGAGGGATCACGCAGAAGACCGGGAACATCTGAAAGGTAGACCAGTTTAGCTGGTTTCAGAGCGCAAGCTAGTGCAGCAGCGGCGAGGTCAGCATTAATGTTGTGTGTCTCGCCACCATCTTCATGAGCACCGAGAGGCGAGATGACAGGAATAAGCTGTTTAGATAGAGCGGAGAGCACGTCTCCGATGAGGACCTGTGAAACCTGTCCTACTCGTCCGATATCAAGCTTCTGCCCATCCTCGCTTTTCCCGTAGAGTTGCTGGGCTTTAAAAACCGAGGTTCCATGGATCGAGCAAGCTTTCCCTCCTAGCTGATCGATTGTTTCTACTAGGCTGCGATTAATCTCACCGTGAAGCGTCTGGTCGACGATCTGAATGGCTTCTTCGGAAGTCACCCGAAGCCCGCCGATAAAATGAGCTTTTAGTCCTGCTTTCTCCATCGCGGCTGAGATCGCTTTTCCCCCGCCATGCACGATGACGGGATGTATCCCAGCGAGTTCTAGGAAAACAATGTCATGTATGACTTCACGGACGAGTGCTGGATCATCCATCGCAGAGCCTCCCATTTTGATCAGAAAGGTCTTACCCCGAAAGCGCTGGAAGTAGGGGAGGGCTTCGCGGAGAACGGAGGCCTTTTGGGCTGCTGAAGTCATGGGATGAACTTAATGAGTGGAGCTGACTTTGACCATGGAGAAAGCTCTCTACTTCCCTGTGAGTAAGTAATAGTGGTAAAGGGCTAACTCTCCAATTAGGAAGCGAGACTTGGCTCCCACAGACTTAAAACGAGATGAAGGGGTGGCAGAAACGTAGACTTCGAGGTCTAGGTCAGCGGCCATCCTCCGGGCACGCTTGAGATGCCAAGGGTCACTGACGAGGAGGGCTTTCTTAAAGCCTCTTTGAGACATGATTTCTTGGGCCTCCTTCAAGTTATCTAAGGTATTAAGAGACTCGTTCTCTGCGAAGATAACCTCACGCGGGATGCCCTTCTTAACACAGTATTCGAGGCCTACCTCAGATTCAGCAAAATCGGCACCCTTTCCATATCCTCCTGTGAGGACGATGGTCTTCACTGCCCCTGCTTGATAGAGGGTGATGGCGTGATTGAGACGTTCACGGAGGACGGGGGAAGGTTTGTTATGCCATGCAGCTGCTCCTAAAACGATGGCACAGTCAGCGTGGCGGCTCCGACTGAGGTGGCCGACACGATGAATATCCCAAAGTTGCCCTCCTAGGTAGGCAAGGAGGAGGAATGTCAGAATAAGAATGAGACGGCGGCGCGAGGAGGACAAAGCGAGAGAGGGGCAGTTTGATCGTAGGGCTGGAGAGAAATTAAGTGAGCTTTTTATGATAGCTTAAGAAAAATTCATTTTCAGCGCCCGGTGTAACTTGAGTTAATTGATATTGGAGAGAGTTAGGGAGGAAGTCGCCCGGGAGTCCAGTCAAGGTTGGGGCCTCCTTACCCCCTAAGAGCGTATGGGGCGCCCAAGTGAGATTTATCTCGTCCACGAGATCAAGCTCGAAGAGTTCTCTGGCCAGATTACCACCACCCTCGCAAAGAAGAGTATTTATATCAGGATTGGTTCGAAGAGTCTCTAAAAAATCTCCAAGCGTGGCATGGTGAATAGTGGCTGGTAATTGGGGTGTCTCGGCATCTTTCCCAAGTATTAGATGCCGTTCCCCTCCTTCAGAAGAGAAAAAAGGATGTGTCGGGTCGAAAATCCCACGCTCAGAAATGACACAGCGCCAAGGTCGCTTACCTTCCACGGTCATCGTCATCTGATCAGCTTCTAAGGTACGGCGACCGACAAGTATAGCGTCCGCCCTTTTTCTGATTTCTAAGAGATGCTCTAGGTCATTCTTTGAGGTGAAGTGCGAGGGCGAGTTCCCACTTGTGGAGATTTTGCCATCTGCAGAAATGGCCATATTCAGGATTATCGTAAGTTTACGGGGCGAAAGAGGAGCGAGAACTTTTAAGGCCTCCCAACACGCACAAGTGTTATGGACACGGAATATGTGAGCGCCTTGGATGAAGCCTTGGGTGAGTAAGGCGATGGTTCCGGCGTCCCTATCTGCAGGCGAAGGGAGGTTTAAGACTTCTCCGATGACCGTTTTCCTAGAAATTGGAAGGAGAACGGGCTGGCCTAATTGAACGATTTTATGAAGTTCTTTCAGGACAAGGAGATTGTCTTTCTTCTGTTTCGCGAAATCGAGGCCGGGATCTAAAATGAGCTGTTCTCGGAATAGACCAGCGTTAAGAGCCAAGGCTATTTTTTTTTCAAAAAAGTCCCGCATTGAAGAAATCAAATCATACCATTTTTGCTCAGTGTGAGGTTCCTTCGGCTGGCCAACTGAGTGCATGATGAGAAGGGCCACACCGTGCTCAGCACAGAGGCGTGCATTACGATCGTCCGGAAGGGCCGATATATCATTTAAGATATCGACTTCTCTCGTGATGACTTTTGAGACCACCTCGGGACGCCAAGTATTAATCGAGAGGAGCGGGGGAGTGAGTTGCTGCTCGTCAGTTCTGCGTGCTTCATCGCGGAGTTTAGGCCAATGGCGTAGAAATGACTGGAGGCGCTCGACTTCTTCCTGAATGGAAATTGCTTTCCGATTGGTCCGAGCTGACTCGGCCCCGATGTCAATGATATCAGCCCCATTGGCGATGTGCTGACTCGCCTGTGCAAGTGCTTCAGAGGGATCTAGGCTACCGTCTCCACAAAAGGAATCATCGTTAATATTTACGATCCCCATCAGCAAGGCACGGCGAGGGAACTCGATGCTTCTTCTGGGTAGTTTTAAAATCATGGAGCAGTAAGAGAGGCCCCGTTATCGGCGGCAGTGAGTGCAGTGAGAAAGGGAGCCGCAGTGGTCGCCCAGCTTTCTGGTGAGGGATAATTTTCGGCATCTTGCCCCATACACTTCCGGAGCATTCCGGTAGCGATGATTCCTGGATTAAGCGCAACTACCGCGATTCCCTCAGGGAGTTCTTGGGCGAGGGATTGACTCAGGCCCTCGATGGCCCACTTACTAGCGCAGTAAGGGGCGACTTCTGGAGAGCTGGAACGGCCCCAGCCTGAGGATAGATTCACCATCACTCCTTGGCCTGCAGCCAGCATAACTGGCATGACATGGCGGACCATATTCGCAACGCCATTGATGTTAATCGCTGTAACCTGACTAAATTCTTCTGCGGAGATTTCCCACAGTGGGGCTGGGGAATTAATCGTGGCGGCATTATTAATGACTAAATCTGGAGCACCCGTAAGGGCCAAGGCCTCTTTACAGAACTCAGCGACTGAGAAATCGCTCGCAATATCAGCTGTGAGAAAATTCCCCTCTGGAAACTTCTCTTTCAAATGAGCTAGGGCAATTTCGTTACGCCCACAGCCTACAAATTGATGCTGGTTTTTCAAAAACTCAGGAATCAATGCCCTCCCTAAGCCAGCGGTGCATCCCGTCAACCAAATCGTCATTTCGCCGAGACTAGTTGATTCTTAAATCCATTACCAAGTCGTCCGCCCGCATGTGCGTAGAGTTTAAAAAAGTTCATTCGTCACTTCCGGAGGGGTTCCATTAATTTCGCCGCCACCTCCACCGGCAAAGGGTGCGAGTGGTGAGACCAGTGGAGCAGGGAGCGGGAACTTTCTTTCGAAGATTCCCGGAGCGGTCTCATTCGCGCTTGCATAGGCATCCTTTACCATTTCCAGCTTGGCATCGAGATTGTCGATGTAATGGAGCGCGTGGGCCTCAGGAGTTCGTGGGAGAGTGGGAGAGCCGAAGTCATACTGACCATGATGTGATGCGACTAAGTGGAGAAGATGCAGGCGGACATCTTCACTCGTGGGTCTCAGATCTTTCCAAGTTTCAAGTGGAAGTTCGCGCCAAAGTTTGTTTACGAGTTCCATGCCTAGAGGGATGTGGCCGAGCATTTCTCCGTGCATAAGGTGAAGCTGGTTAAACCCTTCTTCAGGATAGGTGTTTTCCCATAGTTTTCCACAATCATGGAAAAGAACTCCAGCGATCAGGAGGTCATGATTTAAGTAAGGGTAAACTGTTCCGATCGCTGAAGCAGAGCGCATCATCTGCGCGACATGCTCTACTAATCCTCCACGCCTAGCATGGTGATTCTTCCGAGCAGCACCCGTTCTTCTAAAGCGCTCCTCGAACTGTTCTATAAAGCAGTCACAAAGAGCCTTAAGCCTAGGATCATCAATCTCAGCGATGTATTGGACAATATCGGCCCAGTCTTGGCTTTGTTTTTCTCTTGTGGCTGGGTCACCTGCTAAGAAATCACTCCTCTCCTCCGCATTAAGAAAGCGGAACTTCCACCCTTTCCCATCCACCCCGTATTGATTTTGAGTCCATTCACCAGAAAAATGGAGGAGGGTTTCAGGATCGATGTCTTCCGCAGCGCTAAATTGGGGGTGGTTATTCCACACTTTCAGCGTGATCGCCCCAGTAGCATCTGCAATGATCCATTCGAGGTAAGGTTTTCCCCCTTTAGTCTCCCGTTGCTTCACTGCCTGAATTTGCGCGCAATATGAAAGCTCAAGGGGACTCTCATGGGTCTGGGTTAGAAGTTCACTAATCGACATCACTCAACAGAGACGGATCATGTCTTTCACTGATTGGAACCAAAGAAAAAAAAGTCCCTTCGTAGAATATTGGAAACAGCCATCTCCAGTCATCCTAATTAGCCCACATTCAAGATTATGATCAATTTGCCGCTGCATCTCTTCCTCTACTTGTAATAGGAGAGCATCAGGATCGGGCATCAGGAGAGAATCAGAAGTGATTTCCAGCTTTTGGAGATGCCTTTGGTGATCTTGGTAGATGGCCTCGAAGTGGTTACGCTCGCAAGGGAGATGATCCCAGTGGGCGAGCGGTGAATGCTTTAGACTTGGAGAAAATGGATAGTTCGTGGTGTGGACTGAGCGCCCGTCAGGTGCTCGAGAAGATATCGTGACGAATGCGAAGGCGACCTGCTCTTGCTCGCAAAGACAGACTGCCGCGACAGACATGGCCTCAGGGTTCCAAAAAAAGCGGAAATGCTGCTGCATCCCCACCCAATCCCACCCGCTATCAATGACATGATCGAATTCAGCCTCCTGAATTTCCCTGATCAAGCGTGAAGCATTCGGGAAATACTCTTCTGATGGAGGCGGGGAGAGATTCAGCCGCTTTTTGAGAGGAATCTTCTGTTTATTGACTCGGGTGAGAAGGTCATACCAAGGCAGAAAGAACCAGATACCGATCCCAGCAAATCCAGCGCATAAGCTCCCACAGGAAAAGTAGAGGGTGAGAAAAATGACTAAAAGAAAGGTGAATGCTCCCAGCTTTCTGAAGAGCAAGGTCCGGCATGATCGCAGAGCCAGCCCGATGACGAGGAAGGCGAGGACGATGAGGAAATTATGCATAGAAGGTGATAAGGAAATCCTTTCAGTGATGAACACTCAGATAGATTCCTAAGAATGCTAATGATTTCCTTCCATTTCTTGCGAGTTTCTCTGTCCCTCCCTAAGATGTGGCCATGGCAATCGAACCTTTTTGTGATTTTTGGCCCACTCTTCCTGACTCAGCTTTCATCGCAGCGAGTGCTGACGTAATTGGCCGAGTCACCCTCGGTGAGGAGGCTAGTATTTGGTATAATGCCACCTTGCGAGGTGACATCAATGAAATCAGTATTGGACCTAAAAGTAACGTCCAAGACAATGCCGTGATTCACCTTGCCGATGATTTTCCCTGTCACGTAGGAGAGTTGGTCACGGTAGGGCACTCATCCGTCCTTCACGCTTGCACCGTGAAAGATGAAGTTTTAGTGGGCATGGGTTCTTGTATTTTAGATGGAAGTGTGATCGGTGCTCGGTCGATTATTGGGGCCAATGCGCTCATCACTGGGGGAACCATCATCCCAGAAGGCTCTCTCGTCTTAGGTAGCCCCGCTAAGGTGGTAAAGACACTGAGTCTTAAAGAGCAACAAGAGATCAAAAAATGGGCTGAGAAATATGTCCGTAACTCACGCTTATTTAAAGAGCGTCAATTCGTTCCTAACTTGCAAGAGTCATAATTTCCTAAAACTAAGTTTACGCAACTACGAGCTTCTCTAAATACCACACCCTTAGATCAAGCGATGCTCCTAGGTGCTGCTATGTGAATTTCCCTGCGGTCTTTAGAAATTCAGCGGCATTACGGTGGCGTAAATTTCCTGACCTATTTTAACTAGAATACCCCTCCACATGAGCGATCCCCTAGAACATCTTCTCTCACAAATACCAGCCTCTGACGCCCCAGAGTCAGAAATCGAGGCGTTTATGGAGAAGGTCGTGAATACACCTGGGGGCAGCGAGCTCATCGAGGATTTCGCTAAAAAAATGACAGCGGGAGGATCATTAGATATGATGCTAAAGACCGAGGCTCTCCGAGAAGAGGAGCGTGTATTGACGAGCCCTGCCCGTTTTATTTTCCGAATTGAGCTTCTTAGAACGACCCCTCTAATTTGGCGACGACTTAGCCTCCCCGCTGACTGTGACTATGCTCATCTAAGTTTAGCAATTCAGGATGCCTTCGGCTGGGAAGGGAGCAGACCCGACCGCTTCGAGGTGTGGGAAAATGGTAGACTTGAGCTAAGCTTCGATCACGGCGAGACTGAGACCAGCTTCGATCAAGCCGGAAACAAGTTGCTCGATATTTTTCAAGAAAATGTATCAGAGTTTCGTTACTTCTATGGGCAGGAAATTTATTTGCGTGTGGGGTCGCAGTGATACACTCCTGCGCCTATAAGTTGGGCGCGGTTTGCGAGAGCTTGGATGTTCTGCGAGCATTACCACTGCTTAGAAGATAACGGCTGAAGGAAAAAAGTCAGGGACGTTTCTTGATTTTTCGGGGCTTTTTTCGTTTTCGAGGTCGCCAGTTGGTCATTTCAAAAACTGGAGCGGCTTTGTCCTTGCGGCGTTCGCTGGGTGCTGTCTTCTGGTGGATTTTTTGCAGGTCGGCTTTGGCGAGGTGGGTGTAAATCTGGGTCGTGGTGATGTCGGCATGGCCAAGCATTTCTTGGACGTGTCTCACACTCGCTCCGCCTTTGAGCATTTCGGTGGCACAGGCATGGCGGAAGCTGTGGGTGGTGACGGTCTCGGGAAGGTTGGCATTTTTTCGATAGCCTCGGATGATTTTCCAGAGGGTGTCCACTCGCAGAGGTGTTCCGATTTGGGTGTGGAAGAGTGCGGCCGCCCCGTTGGCTCGCTTCCCTCGGTTGCCTTGGTTCTTTTCGAGGATGATGGGGCGGACTCGGGCGATGTATTCGCGGAGGTATTCGAGGGCGGCTTTGCCGATGGGAACGACGCGATCTTTGCGGCCTTTAGCTTGGAGGACGCGCAGCGTCTTCTTGTCAAAGTCGGGATCGTAGATGGTGAGGCGGCAGAGTTCTCTGCCCCGAAGGCCACAGCTAAAAAGGACTTCCATAATGACACGATCACGGAAGCCTAAGGGATCGCTCACGTCGCACATGCGGAGAAGCTTCATGATTTGGGCGTTGCTTAAAACTCCTTTGGGAAGCGACTTCGGCGAGTGGAGCACGGGCAGATTTTCGCAAGGATCAATGAGGAGTTGTTCACGCTCCTTCAAGAAGGCGGTGTAATTTTTGACGCAGCGAAGCTGGGTGTGTTGGTAGCCGATGGAGTTGCTCAAGCCTGTCGTCTTACGCGGTTTGGCGAGGTGTTTTTGGTAAGTTAAAATATCGTTTAAATCAAGGTCGCGCAGGTCTCTAAGTCCTAGCCATTCGTGGAAGCTTTCGAGCATCTTCATTCTTTGCTCGATGGTCGTTGCGGCAAGGTGCCGCGCTTCGAGATGCTTTTTGTAGTCCGCGAGCCATTCCATTATTTTCTTTTCTGATAGCTTACCGAAGCCACGGGAGCAGACTCGCGAGGGTGGCTCTTGGCATGGATGCGTTTCAACTCGGCTTTAACGACATGGAGGTATCGCTGGGTAGTTTTCAGCGTTTCGTGTCCGAGGATTTCTTGGATGTGGCGGGTGTCGGCTCCGCGCTCAAGCATCGAGGTAGCGAGCTGGTGACGGAAGCAATGAGTGGTAAAACTCTTCTGGATTCCTGCGCTAGACACGTATTGCGCGAGCTTCTTTTGCCAGCCGTTCTTGTCCATGCGGCGAGCGAAGCGATTCAAAAAAACGGCTTCTGTCTTACTGTCTTTGGCTAGGATTGGGCGGACGTTTTCGAGGTATTCTTGCAGCCAGTTTCTGGCAGCTTCACCCATGGGAACGAGGCGTTGTTTTTGACCTTTGCCGTGTTTGATGTGGATCAAGCCTTCTTCAAAATTGAGATCCTCAAGGTCTGAAGAAGTGAGTTCTGAGAGGCGCATTCCCGTGGCAAAGAAGACTTCCATGATAGTGCGATCGCGGAAGCCGAGCGGATTTCCCAAGTCTGGTGCATCGAGGAGTTTCTTCATCTCGCGGCTCTTCAAGAGCACGGGTGGAATGAGTTTGGGATGCCTTGGCAAAACGATGATTTCGGCGGGGTTGATTGCGATGCGTCCCGTTTGCTGAAGGAAGCGATAGAAGTTCTTGAGAACGGTGAGGCGGTTGATTTGCGAGTTGCAGGAGAGTTTCTTGCCCGTCTTCTTGCTGGTCATCTCGAAGAGGTGGCTTTGGTAAGAAGAGAGCTTCTTTTTGTCCGCTTCGAGTGGGCAAGAACCATCCAAGAAGTCGAGGAAGCCTTGGAGTTTTTGGCGGTGGTCTTTGACGCTTCCAGCGGCAAAGCCTTGTGCTTCAATCCATTCACCCCAGCTTTTAAGTAAAGTTTCCATGTTTTCCTGTTCCAGTTCCACCACTTGGCGCAATGCCTTGTAAAATCAGGGCTTGAGTGGATTTTGAGGGGCAGAACCACTTTGCACCCACTTATCCCACTTTTCTTTGAGTTGCTCGGGTGGTGTGAGACCTTCGAGCACGGGCGGGGCTTTCTGCTTCGGCAAGAGGCGGTAGCGGAAGCTGCCGCCCTGCGGAGCGCGAGTGACGCTGACATATTCCAAGTCCTCGATGGCTCGCATGTGCTTCTTCAAAAGGTGATCTGGAAGCCTCGTAAACTCGCGCACGTCTCGTCTTGTGAACTCGCTTTTCTGATACTGACCAAGCATGGCCTCGATCTGCTTCATCACGTCCATCACGGGCTTGGGTAAATCTCCCAAGGTGTTGGCGAAGACGGTTTGGGCAAGGTCGTAGGCATGGGCGTAATCTTCCACGCTTGCCTCGATGTATTCCTGATTCCCGTCTTGGCCGATTGTGCGCTGGTATTGATGAAGGAAGGCGATGCCTTCAATCAGTGATAAAAAGCGGTCGTGATCGCGGCGGCCTCGCAGCCAACTTTGCGGGAACTCCAAAAGGTCAACGTATGGGATGATGACTTTCAAAGGACGCAAGAGCCGCTGGGCGTTGTGGTGAGTCTTGCGGACTTTTTCCTTCAGCCGTTCCACCTTCCAGCCGTCGAGGGTGCGCGCTTTTCTTTGCGCGGCAAAGATGGCTTTGGTCTGCTCGTCGCTTTCATCGAGGTAAATTTCAAAACAACGGTTTTCATTCTCGGGATTTACTTTCTGGCTAGTGGTCGATTCCATGTAGGCGATGGGGCCAAGGATTTCTAAAGTCTGGGTCTTAATTCTCCCACTGTTAGGGTCTTTCACTGGCACCGCGAGCTTGAGGACTTTGCGCGTTTGTAGTGTGCGGATCGGATATTCACTTTCTTCTGAACCGTTGCGCTCGTCCACGATGAGGAGCTTGTGCTGGAGAGCATCGCGTTCGAGGTAGTAGAGGGCTTGCGGGGTGAGACGGCTAAAGAAGTGAACATCCTCGGGCGGCATGAGATCGGCCACGCATTCCATGAGGTAGCTTTTCCCCGCTCCGCTTTGGCTGCGGACGATTCCCGAAAGGGGCTTGGGAAGTCGTCGACTACTAGCTATGACGTAGGCGAGTTTTTTATTTCGATCTTCTCCGACGTAACCAATCGCTTCGATGTCTTTGGAGAGCGTGTTGAAGAAGTCGGAAGACTTCAAAAACTTGAGCGCGGCCGCTCGTTCTCCTTCGCTCATTTCTTCTCTCACCTCCTTCGTTTGGGCGGTGGTTTCTTTGAGCTTTTCGAGTTGGTCGAGGAGTTCGAGCAAGTGAGCTTCGACTTTCTCGGCATCGAGTTCGAGCCTCCAAGCGGCGGTAGAACTAAACGCTTTTCTGGAGCGTGAAGCGTAAAGGTCTAGCCTGTCGGTGTGGGTTTTCTCAGCAGCAGTCGCGGTGATAATCACCTTCATATTTCCGCTATTTCCAACTCCGCCCATGCCTCCGCGCACTTTGTAATTCACGGTGCCATTCTGGAAGATGGCCGCTTCTTCGGTCTGCTCTAACAAGCTGAGTTTGGGAGAGTCTGTTTTCCTAAAGCCGATGCGTGGAGCTGCTGCTAGGAGAGCCGTAAAACTTTCTTTACTCCCTTTAAAATCCGCTTCGGCATTGTAGAGGAAGTAATCGTTCGCATCTTTCGCGTGCTCTGGCCACTTGATTCGATGGCTTGAGAGGTTCAATTTCTCGGTCAGCTCGGCGGCGAGTTCTCGGGCTCGTTCCTGACCTGTTTCGTCAGCATCAAAAGCCAAGATCAATTTCTTAGTTCCCGCTTTTTTTAGAAGCTTGGTGTGATGCGGCGTCCAGCCGCGAGCACCGTAAGCAGCCGTCACGTTTTTCTTCCCGCCGTGCATCCAGATGGCAAGCGCATCGAAGAGGCTCTCCGCGCAGATGAGTTCATCAGGATAAACGGTTGCGGCCTGAGCATTCCAAACCGCGCGATGACCTCCCGCAAGGTAGAGGTGTTTCACCTCGCTCTTGCCTGTGATGTCTCTGCCATAGAGTCCGACGGCGGAGCCGTTGGAGTCAAAGACGGGAACCACGATGCGATTGTAAAACTTCTCGTTTTCCTTGGCGTTGATGAGTCCTAACACCTTGGCTTTTTCCAGCTGAGAGGCAGAGAGCTTTTTCTTCAGCGTTCCATCGACGAAGCCAATTTTGAAGTGCTGCAAGGCTTCCATCTCGGCCAAGTTGCGGCGATTGAGGTAATTGATTCCGCGCTTGTTTCTTCCAAAAAGGGCTTGGTGGTAGTGCTCCAAAATCGCGGCAAAAAGTTCTGAGTCTGCCAAAGGGTCAACTTCGATTCTTTTTTCCTCAGCCGTCATCGAGCTTCCCCGTGAGATGCCCGGCAGCGCATCAAGGAGCCGCAACGCGGCTTCCTTCTCGGGGATGCCTTCTTTCTTCGCAACAAACTGAATGACGTTTCCCGCTTCACCACAAGCCATGCAGTGGAACAGCCCTTTCTCGGGTGTCAACACCATCGAAGGCTCATGATCGTCATGGAAGGGGCAAAGCCCTTTCAAGTCTCCCCGTGAAGACGGCTTCAATTCGATGCCGTAGCTTGCGATCACCTGCGCGATGTCGGTGGTTTTCTTGATCTCGGCGAAGTCGGTGCGTGGCTGGGTCATGGCTAAAAAGCTGTCAAGTTTGATAAAGAAGTTTTTGACATGCCCACTTATTACTAGTAATCCTAGTATCAATGCGAGCAGTTTCCAGTATTTTCTCAAACCGTCCGTATAATGCGGTCATGCCCGGAGGTAGACCCAAGACACGAAAAGGAACCGAGTTCGGCGAACGCCTCAGCGAGATGCGTCAAAACGCAGGACTCACCCAGACTCAACTCGCCGAAAAAATCGGAGTTTCTCAAAAGGTTATCACCTATTGGGAGCGCGAAAGCGTCGGACTCAAAGCCGATCAATTGATCGCGGTCGCTGATGCCTTGAAGATTAGCGTTGATAGTTTACTAGGCCGTAAAACGAATAAACCCAAAGGCGGGCCTGTTGGAAAAACTCGTCAAATTTTTGAGCAGGTTTCAACTCTTCCAAGAAGGCAACAAGATCGGATTGCTGGAGTCGTCGAAGCACTGCTTGACCAAGCTGAGAAGACCTGAAGCTCATAACTTTTTTCTTCAGCCGTCTTTTCCTTTGGAGGGACGGCTTGGGTGGGGAGAACAGCTAAGGAAGGAAGATTCTCTTCTTATCCTGAGAAGATTTGTCGGCGTTAGCCGACAACAGAGCCTTAAGTTCTTTGTTCGTGGGTGGGGCTGTGTGGGGATGGCGAGGCGTAGCCGATGCCAGCACCACTAAAGCCAAGGGAGGGGGATGGTCTGGGATTGATATACGGGCGAACTCCCAAACTAGAACGCCGCTTCACCGAAGCCAGAACGCTTTGAACCATGCTTGCCAGACCGACTACGACCGACACCCACGATTTCAGCTTTGCTCCTTCTCTCAGGCTCCCCCACTGCAAAAGCAAAACACAGTTTTGTTTTGGAAAAAACGAAACGATAGATGCCATGAGCCGCCGAAGTGGTCGGGAGTCAAGGCTTCCCGCAAGAGCGAGCAGCTGCACAAGCGACGAAGGAGCGCGGAAGCGTTAAGCGAGCGACGAGGACAAGGCTTTACTCTCGATGAACGAAGGCGGCAGGTGCGAGCCAATACGCTTTGATTCCTGAACCAGCTCCCCCGAGCACCATCAGAGCCACTTCGATTCACGGGAGCCGGAGTCATGATGTGGAGCTTGCGGAACATGATGACGGAGGCTCTGGGCGAGCGGAGTGAGGTCTGGGGAGGCAGACTGCGACGCAGGAGCACCCATCTTTGAAAAGCCTCTGACCGAAGGGAAGCAAACCGATTGCAGAAGCCCAGTTGCAGAACCCAAGAAAGCCCAAAAAAGAGACCAGAAGCGGAGGCGTGGTGGGGCGTCTTCTTCTATAAAATCGCCGAAGGCGCTGGCAGCGCGCGCCCCGTCCCAACACGCCGGAGCGAACGAGCCCGCCCTGCAAGGAGGCGCGAAAGAGAGCTTGCCGAACGAAGCAACGACTGGAAGGGTCTGCAGCCGCGTCTGGCACGATAGTGACAGCGGGAGCGGCTGACGGGCGGCCTCCAACACAACGAAGGGAGTGGCCGAGGGGAGCGATTGGCGTGGGAGCGAAGCGAGTCGCCAGAGACGACCATCGAGGCCCAACGACCGCCCCGCGAACTACCAGCGCGGGTAGTGACGGCGCGGCTCGTGCGAGGTGCTTTTTTGTTCCTAACGGCGAAGCCGCAAGCAGCACCTCATCAGCACGAGACGTGACGGAACGGGATTGCTCTTACGCTTTGGGTCTTGGGTGTTGATTCTCCGACAGGATTACAGCTTGCGCATAAAAATTAAACCTAGGTATCTGTTTTCTGCTCTAACCAAGGAGCCTTTACGAAAATCACTTTGGAGCTTTCTGGATGAATATAGGCAATAGCCTTAGTTTCACTATTTATTTTTGCAATCTCCACAGCCCAGATGCTTTGTTTAACTTTAGAAAAACCATCAATAGAAAAATCGAGTTTTACCAAATAGATTCTCTTTACCGAGTCTAGTGCATCTACTCCTATGGATGATTTTCGCGTGTATTCTTCAATCGCCAATCTTTTGGCAAGAGTCGAAGTGGCTACAGCAAGATTTCCTGCAATCCGAATTTCCTTCATTTCAGTTAAGACTTTAATTTGTCCCATAAGACTACTTGGAAGCAATAGGATCAAGCATGCAAAGTATACGTATTTCATTTCTAATAATTAATTTTTTGTTCAATCAAATCCATACCCGCAGGATTCTTTCTTATTAAAAAGACATTGATCTGGACTCCCATATCAATTTTGTCTCCGTCCCCATTTAAATCCAAGTTAAAGTCAGGCTCGTTGATGGCAGCAGGAACTACTCGGAAGTAACCATCTATAGCATTGTCATCAATATCTTTCAGAGATGCGAATTTTTTCCCATACGATGGATCATAATATTGCCCGTCTATAACAACTTGGTGATTCCCAAATAATGAAGCCGGATTCGGATTCCCTTGCCCTGGTATTCCGTTTTGATCTGTAACTTCAGCAAATTTCCAAGAGTAAGAGTTCGCACTAGGAAATGGTGCATCTGGGATATTTAAGTAAGGATAACCGGCAACTCCACTTGTCCCCGCCCCATTAAAATTCCAATTCTTGACTAAAAACCCGTCATCAGCTGAAGGCCTAAATACCACGTATTCATTCGGAACATCTATCCCATGCACTTTTCTAAGGTCTATGAAGAACTTAGCCCATGAGCCACACTGGCCATCACCGTTTTTCAACAAACTTTCAGTTTCAACATTATTGCACTGAAATGATTTGTAATAAGTAAGTTGTGTTCCATCTATCCTTCTGACATCTAAATCAGTAAATTCGTTCCATATTGAGGTAGTTACGGCTGCCTCTTGAGCTACTCCATCTGCATTTTTTGCGCTCAGATAAAACAGAGTTTCCTGTCTCATTGCGGTTACTGGGTCATTAAGAGTCAAATAAACCTGATGCTTGGTCGACGCTACCTGTGCCCAATCACTGTCTCCAACCTTGATTTCCCAATCCAGTTTAAAGGCTTTGTTGGCGTCGGCTCGATCGTAGAACTTGATCGTATTCGGCCAGTTCGTGCTGCTCGCTGTGACTGGAAGAATGACATCGTTCCCATTGATTTGTGCTGCTGTCTCAGGAATCTCAATTCCATCGCTTCCTTTGGCTCTCAGCTTGATTGCCAAATTGTTCGGCAAGCCTTGAATGCTGAATTTAGCTCCTATACTCGGCTTGGTGTTTCGGGTATAGGCAACGGAATAATCTTTCTCTCCGTTGGCGGTATCTGTGGGGTTTCCATTACCGTCTTTATCCACCCAATGAGGAGCTGAATAAGTGACGCTCACATCGTCTTTTTTCAATTCGTGATACTTCGCTCCCGCAAAACTCACTTCCTTAACCTCCACAGGCAGGAAAGTGAGTGGGCTCATAGGGTCATTATTGAAAATTTCGTAAAAGCCGGACTAAGTGGAACTTGTGAAACAAACAAACCACAGCTCCATACCGGTGAGAGACATAGTCCACCAGAGGATTGCGGTGGGCCCCTCGGTTTTTCAGAATTTCTTAAAAGAGAGCACCCACTTTGTGAAAAGTATGAGCCGAGTGTCCTCCTCGAATTCAGTAATGGGCAGCCGGATTTTTCTAAGATCACCTTCCGCTAGAGCGCGGATAGGAAACTAAAAAGAGATGCTACTCTTCCAGGAAACACCCTCGTAAGTAGGGGAGAGGGACTTTAGACAGGTAGTTGTCTCTTTCTGAAATTGTTTTGAACTGAAGTGATACAGCACATGTGAACCCGCAACTTGCTTCGAGACGAATCTCTTGCATTGATTCCGTCGGCTTCGGAAAGTCACTAAAGCTAAAGGTGCAAGAGTGCATTCTAGCGACTTTTTGGTAATCGTCTGGTTTTTGAAAAGTGAGGGGGAGGATGCCTTGCTTGATGAGCTGAGACCGATGTTTTTCATTGAAGGATTTAGCAATGATGCAAGAGACTCCTAGAAGTGCCGTCCCTCGGGCAGCTCGAAGACTAGAGGGACCCTCGCCATAGTTTTCTCCTGCAATGACGAGAAGCTTACGCCCACTTTGCTGGTAAGCGAATGCGGCATCATAGATGAAAGTCGCTTGAGCCTGATTGAGCGATTCTATCGGGACATCTGGCACAGCCACGTGCGCATCACCGAAGTACTGAGTATACCCACCTTTAGTTTCTGGAGCCATGAGGTTATCCAGCTGAGAGTTACTAAAGGTTTTACGAACTAACAGATGGTCATTTTCTTGAGCATGATCAGGCGAGTCCAAGCATGATTTAGGAAGTTTATTCTCAAGGAGATACTTGCCAATAGGACTCTTTTCACCAGTTTCCTCAGCAGAAAGAGGGGCGATATCTTCAGTCGTGATCGCATCTTTAAGGATGACAAGAGGTCGGAAGTCACTCAGTCCCTTTTTAGAAGCTTGCGCTAATAATATCGTCCGGTCATTCATCAATCCTAGGCCGAGACTGTGCTGACTTGACTGAGAAAACAAGGATCAAGACAAGTGAGGAGTCCTTTCTAGGAAAGATCTGGGACCGAGTTCACCGTAAATATCCTGTTCTCATCAGGTCTCCCCTCAGAGGAACGAGGCCACTTGAGAAATTCAAAGTGTTCTAGCTTTTTAGTGGTCCCCGTCTTTATTCAACTGCGCGAACTCGGTAAAAGAAGAGCGGACTGGCAGCAGCAGCAGCAGGGTCAGTAAAGCTTTCCATCGTTTCATCGGCAACTACGTCTGAGATTGCGAGCCAGCCCCCAGGTTCGCCATCGGGAAGGAGAGTCACGCTCCGTTCAATGGTATATTCAGTGCCAATCGTGGCAGGGAAGTTGAAGCTTACATCGTCAGTCGTCCTATCAATCACGAGATTGCTAATCACGAGGTCAGTCGTTGGTACGAGACTTGGGAGATTCACCCTGAAACTCACATCATCTAAAAACATAAGCTCTCCTCCGGGAAGGTCCGCATTAAGGTCTCTGAAACTCCAGATAGCAGTGATTTGCCTCAGTGGGGTGATCCCATCAGCTTCAGTTGCGGGTATGACGCCATCTAGCGAGACACGAACCCAAGTGTCGGTAGGCATGTCACCAATCCGGACTTGGGGTGTGGACAAGGTACCCGGGCCATTCACTGAATTAAGGCGGAAGATCCCTGAAATGGTATCATCTTCTCCTGGACCCCCTACGGAAGGACGGTAATACCAAGCACTATACTGAAATGGTCTTCCATGCATTTCTGGAGTGATTGCGATACTCCCAGTTTCCTCGCCTGGGGCAGCTGTGCTGCTTTGCCTAACATCACCCCATTGGTTTCCACCCTGAAAGTTGAAAACGCCTGCTCCGATCCCTCTGCGAGTGATCGTATCAGTAAAGTCAAATCGAGCGTTATCACGCCATCCGTCGAGGTTTCCTGTCTCGAAGTCTCCGTTCATGACCAGCTCTACGCCTTCAAAGGGAACCACCGATTCCGAGTTGATCAGGGTGACCATATTTGGAGAACTTTGATCATTCGTGACGAGAGTGAGGACTGCTGACAAAGGGCCTAGCTCTGTTTCTGGATCATGACTGACTCTGAGAACTTGTGACTCTCCGGGAGGAATAACGAGCGGAAAGGGCAGGTCTGGAATACTGAATAGATTTAAGTTCGTTCCGCTGAGCTCAGCAGAGTCGATGATGAGATCGTTGCTCAGGCCGCTATTGGTAAGGTTAATGTCTCTGGTATGAGGACCGCCATTCTGGTCCACATTCCCAAAATTTATCGCAGAAGTAGGCAGAAGATTTGGATCATCGGCAGAAGTTGTCGCAGTAATACGGAAGTCATCGACATAGACTGCGAGTCCATCAGCAGCATCATTTCCTCCATCGTCAAAAGAAAGGACGATAGAGACAGAAGTAACGGCGTTTCCGTTGGCATCCACTGCGGGAATGACCTCGCTTAGTGAAATTTCAGACCAAGTATCGAGAGGGATTTCATCGCTAGTTACGTAGAGGTTGCTATTTTGATTGTTCACGCCATTCCATCTTAGGATAAAACCAGTCCGGTCTCCTGGGACAGAAGTCGTGCCCGTGGGATAGTGCACTCTCATAGTAGCAGTAAAGGTAGATGTCCCTGCCTCCACTCCTGGCGGAAATGGCACTAGAAGAGGAATCGATCTCACAGAGCCCCAGCGGGCGAGGCCACCTCCCAGATCAGCTGAACCTACTGTGCCTTGAGTGCCTGATGGGTCAGGATCACTAGCGAGTGCAAAGGTAATATTCGCATTTCCCGGAGTGAAGTTGGTGCCTCCTGTTTCAAAGTCTTCACTATGAAGCAGAACATCTGTCTGACCTTGAAGAGAACTTGCCGGAAGCAGGCATACCGTAATGAGACTTGATATCTTTTTCATGTTTTAACCAATAAGCGTGTAGCCTAAATCACAACTATCAGTCAATAAAAGAGTTCACTCTAGGCCTAAATGCACCCCGATTTTTTGATCATTATTAATAGAAATTAAGTCGATTTTTCCATCAGAATTAGAATCCACGGCCTTAAGACTACGGTTGTTTTTCCGTTCATAAAAACCACTTTCGAGCGGCCAGAGTTCTTTAAAACTCCCTTGTCCCTGTCCTAGGAGAATGAGTCCAAGCCCCGCGTTCATTCGTCCAGTTTCCCGCTGGGCATCATAGAAATTTTGGCCCAGGGCAAGGTCTGGCATGCCGTCCTTATTAAAGTCTCCGACAGCCATCGACATGACTGGTGAGAGCTGGGAGAGGGAAGGGAGAGTCTGTGCTCTAAAAACTCCTGAGCCGTCATTGATAAAAACCATGCTTGCTAGTGTGGTGGCCTCGAGGCGCTGGGCTTTCTCTAACGCACTAGCAGTGTAGAGTTCGGGTAGGGTTTTCTGAGCGAAATCTTTATAGCTCGGGGCACGCATTTTTAGATGAGGCATAGCCATGGTGGAACAACTTCGACCTCGGACGGGGAGAAGGATATCATCTTTTAATTTGGCCTCGACGAGTTGAAGGCTGCCTTGATTACCGAAGTCCGAAGCGAAAAGGGTGGCAGGATGATTAGAGCCAACGCGATATTTAGTATTAAGACCGAAATTCCCGGCAATAAGATCAAGATCACCGTCAAGATCGAGATCGGCGGCAGTGATACAAGTCCACCACCCTGTGAGTTCTGAAAGTCCTGCTTTTAAGGTCGTTTCAATAAACCCCTCGCTGGTATTTTGGAAAGTTCTCACCGGGCCCCACTCGTTTGAGACAATTAGGTCAGGACGTTGATCCCCATCGAGATCAGCCCAAGTTGCTCCGGTAACCATACCTGCTTGGGTAAGCGGAGAGTCTATTTGCACAAAGCGCCCCCCATCATTAATTAGAAGAGCTGACTCTGCTGCGGTAGGATAACGAGCAGGTAGATGCCGTGCGCCGATGAAGAGATCTAGATCGCCATCAAGGTCGATATCACAAGCGCTCACACAGCCACCACTAGAACGGAGGGGTGGGAGAGATCCTTCTGGTGTAGGAGTGAAATTCCCTTCACCGTCATTTTGATAAAGACGATCTTGGTAGTGCGGGTGGCCTGCGGGTTGACTCGCTCCGCCAGAAACGAGGTAAAGATCAAGGTCTCCATCTTGGTCGAAGTCGAATAAAGTGGAAGCCACATCTTCGTAGGCGGTTTCACTAGGAGGGAGAGCGGAGCGTGCTGCTAGAAATGATCCATCATTTTTCTGGAGGTAGAGTTGGGAAGGAAAGCCCGCTGCGCCTCCTAAGAAGAAGTCAGGCCGCAGGTCGCCATTGACATCGCCCACCGAGAAGGCAGGCCCACAGCGCGAGAGTCGATTCGGGAGAAGCGGCTGCTCAATGAAGTCATCAAAGAGGTTCTCTTCGTGCTTAAAGTCTATTCCCAGCTGCGTGGGATCTTTACTAAAGAGCTGACTACTGGTATCTGCTAAGGGCTGAAGAAGGTGATTTGTCCCTTCGGTAATGCGATAGTGATGCTGACTCTGGAGGGAGTTGAACCGTTGTGTTTGTCCACTCGGCCATTGCACCGTAAGGGCCTTAATCACTTTAGACTCACCTAGACCAAAATGAAGGACAGGTTCACAGCCACTTTGGTAGCCACGGGAGCTAGTAAGGATACGCGAGAGGATTTGGCCGTCCTCAAGTTCCACGGTGACTCGGGCACCGAGACCGAAAAAATTGCTCTCCTTGCCCATTAGGCTTATGAGAATTCCTTCTGCGTTTCCATTATTCCTGAAGACTCCTAGAGGATCATTCATGTTATTTACGATGATGTCTAGATCTCCATCTCGGTCGAGATCGGCCATAATCGCCCCATGGCTTACGCTGAGGTCATCTAGACCCCAATCTGCCGAGACGTTTATGAACTTCAATTCACCTGTGTTTTTAAACGCTAAATTTCGCTCTTTAAAACGGGGGCTTTGGAGAAACATTTCTCGTAATTCCTCTTTACTAGCTCCTGATTCCTTAGCTGCTGCAAGTTTCAAATTAAGGTCAGAGTCTTGGACATTGCGCTCGATCCCGTTGGTGAAGAAGGAGTCTTCTAGACCATCGTTATCAAGGTCGCCGAAGATTCCGGCCCATGTCCAGTCGGTGCTATCGAGGCCGGCGAAGAAAGCAATTTCAATGAACGCCCCAGTGCCGGTATTAAGATGCATGGCATTACGCATGTATTGTCTCGGCTCGAGGTGGTCTAGGAACCAAGCAGTGTCGAGCATGGCCCCCATCATCGTCTTTTGTTTAAAGTGAGTGGTGGATGACATATCTGTGCTCAGGTAGTCAAAGTATCCATCGTTATTAATATCGGCAAAGTCACTGCCCATAGAACTCCAAGAGGTGTAGGGAAGGCTTTTTTCAATACTCTCCCGAAAGGTGCCGTCCTTATTATTGAGGTAAAGGCGGTCAGGGGTGTGAAAGTCGTTTGAGACGTAGAGATCGGGGAAATTATCATTATTTGCATCCCACCACACTGCGGCCAGCCCATGATCACGGGCGATTTTAATTCCACTTTGTTCCGTCACATCTAGGAAACGAAAGGCCTGCGTGGATGAAGCTCCCTCGTTTCTGAAAAGGCTATCCTGAGCTCCTAACTCACGGGGAATGTCGTCAATAACCTCGAAATCATCTTGATAGATGGGGTGTGCTTGCCATTGCCCATCATGATCTTTCACCATTTGCACTTTACCATCATAGAGTTCACTAAGACCGAGGAGCCTTGTCTTAGTCTGATAAAAGTCGAGATCCCCATCGAGGTCATAATCAGAGAAGGCGACCATAGAGGGGGCTCTGAGTGCGGAATTCCCGGTGCCGAGAGTACTTCCTTTAAAGGTCCCATTTCCTTGGTTTAGGTAGATTTCATCGTAGGCTCCTTTATTGCATACGTAGAGATCTAGATCGCCATCGTTGTCAATATCGGCAAAAGCTGCCCCACTTCCCCAGACCTTGATATCGCGAATGCCAGCTGCCTCTGAGACGTCCTCGAAGACCCAAGGCGCGTTTTGACGGTAAAGTTTATTTGGTCCATCTTGTGAGACCAGAAAGAGATCAGGGAGTCCATTCCCATCGTAGTCGCCTACACTAAGTCCAGCTCCGTTTAGAAGATAATTTTTAATGTTCTCACGATTCAGTTGATTATGGAAGGGGACGCCAAGTGAAGAACCTTTGAGTTTTTCAAAGAGGGGACCATTCCCTCGATTTTTCACATTAAGAGGTCGGGCCTCGAGGCCGCTTACGATCTTCGACCATGGAGGGCGCTCAGCGGGCTTTGCGTAGCTGTGAAAACCAGAAAGAAGGCCACAAAGAATCGTTAAAAGGCATAGATTTTGGGGCATAAGAAAAGAAGTTTATTATCCTGAGTTTAGCGAAAAGATCATTGAGTGTAGAGGGTTTTCTTTTTCTTTAAACATCTCATCTGAAGATAAGGATCTTTCGAGCAAGGCTTAAGAAGAATCCTGGTTTCCCTAGAGTAAGTTTTTGCATTTTTGGGAAATTTATTTGAATGCTTTTTCGTCAGAATCTTTGACGAGCGAATTTACATTGTGATTACGATGAATGCACAAAGCGCGCTTTGTTAAAACACCCTAAGCGAAAACAGGATACGATGAATACAGCTCCTCCTAGACCGAGAACGAACGGACCTACTTATGAATCTGACAATAGTTTGCAGATCTATATGCGTGAAATTAGCAATAATCCTCTGCTATCGCCTGAAGAAGAAATGCGCTTAGCTAAAAAGATCCAAAACGGGGATAAAGAGGCTCGTATCGTAATGATTAAAGCCAATCTCCGTTTGGTCGTAAAAATTGCTCAAGACTACGCTAATTACGGACTACCCCTCTCTGATCTTATTTCTGAAGGAAACATCGGTTTAATGAAGGCGGTGGAGCGTTTCGACCCGACAAAAGGAGGGAAACTTTCCACCTATGGTTCATGGTGGATCAAGCAATCAATTAAACGAGCGCTGGCGAATCAGAGTAAGACAATCCGCCTACCTGTCCACATGGTGGATAAAATTGCGAAGCTTCGGCGAGTCTCTAGTATCTTAGCAGAGGCATACGGGCGAGAGCCCACCAGTGAGGAACTCTCTGAGGAAACAGGGATTTCTGTGAAAAAATTAACCCTTCTTAAACGTGCCTCTCTGAGGCCTACCTCACTAGATGCTCCGATCGGAGATGAGGATAGTTCTAATTTTTCAGAAGTCATTGGCGATGAACATGCCGTGAACCCTTATGATGCTCTATCTGAGAAAAACATGTATAATCAATTGGATGATCTTATGGAAATCTTAGATGAAAGGGAGGCAAAGATCATCGAATGTCGTTTCGGCCTAGATGGTAAGACTCCTTTGACTTTAGAGGAAG
>CALFVL010000080.1 GCA_937928425.1 uncultured Verrucomicrobiales bacterium | reverse complement strand
TCAGACTCCCCCGGACTACGCGGACGGCAGTGCCGAAGACCAAATTCCTTATTTAACCACGTCACCGTCGCCCTCAAAGCCCCCGAATGCGCGAAAGGACCGAAATACCTCGCCCCATCTCCCTTCTTCAACCTCGTCGTCTGGAACTTAGGCCAGGGATCATCCAAATTCACCTTCACTAATAGAAACCTCTTATCATCTCTAAAACTCACATTATACCTCGGGCGGTATTGCTTGATCAACTTCCCCTCTAATAACAAAGCCTCCTGCTCATTCCGCACCTCGTGCACCTCGAAATCATAGATCGAGTCGATCAAAGCCCGCGTCTTACGGTCCGCCCGCTTCTTCCCAGATGGCATAAAATACGTGCTCAGCCGCTTCCGTAAATCCCGCGCCTTACCCACATAAATGATCGATCCTAGCCGGTCCTTATGCAGATACACCCCAGGCTGATGAGAAACCTCAGAAAGGCGGGCACGCAGCGCAGGAAGTTCAGACATTCTGGAAGAAAGATTACGAAAAATCGGTAATACAAGCGTCCCAACTAAGCAACCTAGCATTTTCTCTAACACTCCTCACACTTGCACCTTAAAAATCTCTCGCTAGACTCAGCAAACACATTTTCATGAAGAATTTTTTCCTCCTCGTCCTGGCCCTAGCGCTCATCCCATCCAGCATCTCTGCTCAAGAAATCACCGAAATCGCAGACGCCGTAAAGGATATCACCATCGTCGATATTCTTAAAAAAGGGGGCTACGTCATGGGGGCCCTCGTCATCCTCTCCATCTTCACCCTGATTCTCGTCCTTCTCTACTTTCTCACCCTCCGCCGTAGCACCATCGTCACGAATAAGTTCATGAATGCCTCTGAAGCAATGATCCGTAAACGTGACTACCTAGGCCTCATCGCCTACTGTCACCGCCGAGGAGAAGCCGTCTCACGAGTCACTCAAAAAACCCTCGACTTCCTCACAAAAAACCCCAGTGCCAGCCAGCCCGAGATTCGTGAAGTTGCAGAGTCAGAAGGGAATCGCCAAGCCGGCATCCTCACCCAGCGCATCTCCTACCTTGCCGACATCGGTGGGATCGCCCCCATGGTCGGCCTGCTCGGAACCGTCATCGGTATGATCAAATCCTTCATGGAAATCGCGAACGGAAATATCGAGGGAGCGAAACAGCTCGAACTTGCGCAAGGAGTCTGGGAGGCGCTCATCACCACCGCCGCCGGGCTCGTCATCTCCATCATCGCCATGACCTTCTACTCCTACTTTCGCGGGCGAGTTCAGCGCCACACCGCAGAACTTGAAGCAGCCTCCACTCACATCCTCGCCCTTGTTGGCTCTCAACTCCCACAGAACCACGGCACTGTCTCCATGGCCACCAGCCAGCCCCTTCAAGACGACTACCCCATGGGTGACGCTCGCTAACCCAAAAGGACCTCCTCCTAAAATCCCATTCCCATGCGTATTCGCGATAATAGCCCCCCTCCAGCTGACTTCCAGTTAGCACCGATGATCGACATCGTCTTCCTCCTCCTGATTTTCTTTCTAGTCACTTATCAAATCACCGAGCAGGAAAAAGACACCCGCGTCTCCGTTCCCACCTCCAGTGAGGGCTCACAAGAGGCCCGAGTCGCAAATGAGATCGTCATCAATCTCACCGCTGATGGCGAAATCACCATTAGCGGGGAAGTTTACACGAAAGATGAACTTCGCAAAAAACTCGAGCGTATCGTAGAACTTTCTAACCTCGCAAACGAAGGCAGTGGGGACCAGCAACCAGTCCGCATCCGTGCTGACGGTGAAGGTCAGAACCAACAACTTTTCGAGGTCATGGACGAAATCACCAAAGCAGGTATCTGGAACATCCGCTTCGCCAAACGCTCCCCGAAATAAGCCCCCTTAAAAAAACCAAGCCCCCTTCCCTCAGCATGAATCATCGCCTTCTCTTACTTCTCTGGCTGATCCTCCCCATCACCCCCTCCACCCCACTTCTCGCCCAAGAACCCAGCCTCCCACTCCCCTCCCCTCAAGTAGAAAAAAAGGCAGCCCCCCTCAGCATAAACCCCGCTCGGGACCTCTTCGACTTCGCCTCCTTAAGCTACAATAGCGCTCGCGAAGAAAAAGACCCCAAGAAGCGCGAACATGCTTACCGAAGTGCCGCCAAAAACTTCGACAAACTTCTCCGTAAATTCCCTAAAGACTCTAAGGCTCTAGAAAGCTGGTATTTTCTGGCCCTTTGCTACCGCGAAGTCGGAGAGACCGAAGCCTCCCGCACCTGCTTCGAAGCCATCGCCACCAACTGGAACAAGGGTAAATTCGTAGAAGCCTCCGCCCTCTTCCTAGCCTCAGACGACTACAAGGCAGAAAAGTGGGTCTCCGCCGCCAAGTGGTTCAAAACCGTGGCCCACACCACTAAAGACCCCAAGGTAAAGCACGAATCCCTCTACCGCATCTACCTCTGCTATCATCAGCTCGAAGACACGCCCAATACCCTCCTCGCCCTCCGAGCCGTCATCTTTGCCGGTGATTCACCCTTCGAAGAGAAAGCCCGCCTCGCCATCGCCCGACTTTATCAAAACACCGATAAACCGCAGAAAGCCCACGATAACTACATCCTCCTCACTCAATCCACCGACGATGAGATCCGTGCCGAGGCCACCCTACAAACCGCCCTCACCGCCCAAGCCCTCGGTAAAACCACTCTCTCCAAGCGCTGGTTTAAAAAAGTTCTCGGCGAGAACTCCCTCGCCGAACAACACGCCAATACCCAACTCGCCCTCATGGGCCTCCATTACAAAGACCAAGAATGGGAGGAAGTCATCTCCGTTTACCAAGCTGGTCGCTTTAAACTTCCAAAAGAAGCACGACTCCAGCGCCTCATCATGGCAGCTAAATCATACGAGGCACTCGGCCAGAAAAAAGAACTGCTCAAACTCTACGAACAAATTTCTAAAATCTCGCCCGGCTCTGCAAGCAGCTATCAAGCAGCCTATCGCATCCTCATTCGTGACCACCAAAATAAAGCGCCAGACTTCTCCCACAAGGCCGAGAACTTTCTAAAAACCTACGCCGAGCAAAACCCCAAGGACCCTAAAATCCACTCCACTCGGCTCCTCCTCGCCGAGCACTACTATGATCAAGATAAACACGACCAAGCCATCCAGCACTACCGTGATCTAGACCTCACTCTCATCGACCCTTCAAATACCCTCGGCGTGCGCTACCACGTCGCAAAGTCACAGCTCGCCCTAAAGAATACCGAAGGAGCCCTTGCAGCCATCTCCGCCTTCCTCCAACAATTCCCTAAGACCAAGCAAAGCACCCAGCTTCGGCTCGATCGGGCCGAACTCCTAAGTGCCTCCGGACGTGAAAACGAAGCTCTAGACGACTACAAGCAAGTCCTCAAATCATCCTCCGAGATAAAGCTCAAGCACAACATCCTCCTTCGACTCTCCGCGATTTATAAAAAGCTAGAAGACTGGGATCACTTCGCCTCCGTTCAAAGAGACATTCTGAAACTTCCTAACCTTAATAAAAAAAGCCAAGCATCCGCCAACTTCTGGCTCGGCTGGAACCTATTTCGCCTTAAACAAAGTGAAAATGCCCAGCCCTACCTCCGTAAAGCTCGCGAATTAGACCCCCAGAACTTCACCTCCCAAGTTGGTCCCCTCCTCGTTCGCTCCGCCTACCAAGCGGAAGACAGCACCCTCTTAGAAAAAGAAATCAAACTGCTTCGGACCTCATCAAAAAACACCAAACTCCCCTCCGCCATCCTACGCTGGCTCGGCGCCACCCTCTCACAAGCTGGCGAACACACACGTGCATGGCCATTTCTTCACGAAGGAATGGCAGACCATAACTCCCCAGCCGCACCACTCATCTGGAAACTCTACGCCCAGACCGCACTCGCCACCCAGCACTTCTCCGAAACCCTCCGAGGAGCGCAAGCCATCCTAAAGCTCGAGAAAAACGCCTACCGCAAAGCCGAAGCCCTCCACCTGAAAGCGCGAGCCCAGCTCGGCCTGAAACACTTTAACGAAGCCCGCCAAGCCACCTCAGATGCCCTCGACCTCCGTCCTCAGGGCCAGCTTGATGTCCACCTCCGCCTCCTCGCCGGAGACATCGACATGGCAGAAAGTAAGCCCGGAGATGCCATCAAGCACTACACCATCGTCCAGAACCTCTATGCCAAAAGTGAGGCTGATAAAAAAGAAGCCCTTGAAAAAGTCATCAGCGCCCTCAAAGCAATCGGCACCCCAGAAGCCCTAAAACAGCTCAAAAACTACCAACAATAACTTCCCCAAATCCCCACAAAACCCCACAAAAAAAAGGGCGGGATGCTCCGTAGAGCAGGGCCCGCTAAATCTCATCCCAAGTTACATTGGGATTTCATCCTCTTCGTCATCGACCAAATAACCCACTTCACGATCCGGAATATCGCGCTGACTGATCTCACTTATTCCGAATTTTTTCAAAACTTCATTATTCAGCAAGCGGCACATTTCCCACTTCCACCTCTTCACCTCCGCAAAGATTCCCAAGCTCGTTACGATTTTATACGGCATGCCGTCAATTTCTACCGCTGCACTCGGAGAAACATCCCCGTGATCGAGAAAGACATTCTGCCTTTTTTTCTCCGAGAGAACCTCACTATTTTTAATGAACGTTCGCTGCGGAAACGCCGACTTTTCACGCTTATTAGACCTTACTACTTCGGCCTTTGCATCGTTTCGCTCTAGGCGGATTTTTCGAAAAATATTAAATGCGCAAGGAGCTGCCACGGCGGACAAAGCAAGATTCACTGCCGCATTCAGATCAGCCTGATAGGGCTGCATTGGCAGCAGTCTACCGTCCTCACTTTTCATCCCAATAAAATCAGTCCCACCATCTTGAGGATACAAAAGAGCGGGTAAGGTTTTCCCTTCCTTCACCGCCTCGCGATGCAGAAGTAACAGGCCTCCCAGCTTCTTTACCACCGTTTTTGCCCTCGGCACATTCTCTGTAATACCTCTCGCGCTCGCAAACGCCCTCGGATTCCCTTTTAAACCATAGCGAGCACGCCCCCGCTATCGCTCACCCTACGAGTTCAGTCAGTTTGAGCTAAGCCGACCTAAACAAGCAGTCCTAGGAGCCTCAGGTGAGTAAAAGGTAAAATAAACGATTGCGCCTATCCTCTCTTCAAGGGACTTTGTTTTTTATAGATCAAACCATGCACGAAGAAGTCAGCCTAACTCGCGAAGTCGAAGCCATACAAATCCCCTCCGGAGACAGCATCACGCTTCCAGCTGGGACTCCCGTCGTCATCACTCAAACTCTGGGCGGCACCTATACGGTGGCCACTTCCGCAGGTCTCGCACGGATTTCCTCAAAAGACATCGACGCTCTCGGCGTGGACCCAGATGAGCAAAAGGAAAAGAAGGCAGAGGAGAATCGCCTCAAGGATGCCTCTCTGGAAGAGCAAGTCTGGCACCAGATGAAACAGGTCTTTGACCCTGAGATCCCAGTAGACATCGTAAATCTCGGACTGGTCTACGACTGTAAGCTCTCTGAAGTCGATGGTGGCACTGATGTGGATGTTAAGATGACGCTGACCGCACCCGGCTGTGGAATGGGGCCTGTCATCGCCGCAGATGCGCAAGCTCGCATCATGTCCCTGAGTGAAATTCATGACGCCCGCGTAGAACTCGTCTGGGAGCCTGCCTGGAATCAAGACATGATTTCTGAGGAAGGGAAGATGAAGCTCGGGATGATGTAGCCCCCCCTAGCGGTCTTTACCTTTTTAGCGATTCCTCACTCAGGAGGATCATATCTAGGAGATAACGTAGCTTTTCATGAGTCACGCTGGTCAAGAGTGCACGCGCACGAGATGCAAGCTTAGTTAGCTCTTCTGGCTCGCGAGCTTCTGAACTCCCCCAGCGTGCAAATTCTGCAAAGGTGACTGCGGTCAAAAAGTCATCCGAAAGTGACTCGAGCTCATGTGGCGTGCTCCTCAAGGGCAGATAGGCTCGCTCCTCGTCTCCCACTTCTAGGTCAATTGAGCCGACCGCAAGTTCACCTGAGAGTGTGTCTAGTTCGTAGAGGAGAGTGCACTCATTTTCTATGAGCGGCACTTCTCCTACGGGCCGGACTTGAACTCCCAGTTCTTCACCGAGTAATGAAGCAGATCGCACCCGCTCTGGATTAAAATTTAGAGTGGCCTTAAGACGGGTGCTCTCGCCATCTAGAGGTCGTATATTTACGAGGAGAAGTCGTTTTTCTTCATTCCACAGGCAGGGTCCTAATTCTGCATAGACTGCGATGTTCGAGATCACAAGTTCTGGCTCAGAACTTGCAGTTAAAGCATTCACCCAAGGGGCGATTTGAAAATACTCGCGTGCTGGTAGGCTTCCCTCTTGGGTCAGTGATTTTTCGATGAAGCTCGCATCAAGCGTCTGGCCCAGACTTGGAAGAATCTTAGTGTGACTGCCTAGAGAAGTTTGTATCGACATTCCTGAGAGGTTCCCTAGCCCTCCTTCTCCCATCTCTTCAGTGGCTGGTGCGGCGGCCTCACCAGGGGAGGAGACTACGCTGGGATGGGTCAGGCCATTTGTCCCGAGCTTAGAGAGGCCTACAAAGCCAATCACGACTACTGCGGCCACCCCCACGACTGCGAGGAAAGACTGCCTTCTGGATTTTCGGTGATGGTCCAGCACGAGAAGCTCCGCATCGGGTATGCGCCCCGCCTTTAAAATTTCATCCTGACGCGCCCCGCCCAATGAAAGGGGCTCACTCTGTAAGGTCTCAGACATGAGGCGTGCTAGCGCACTGAGACTCGCCTCTTCACGAGCTAGGGACTGATCTTTCGCAAGGGCCGCCTCCACTAGGATGCGGGAAGATTCATCTATCTCACCTAAGATGTAAGCTGTCAAAATAGGATCTTCAGCAGTCAGTTTCATAAATTTTAAGTCGTTTGGGGGCTAATGTTCTGGACTAGGTCCTCCGGTAAAAATGTGCGGAGACGCTTAAGACCAGTGTGAAGTAAGAAACCGATGTTCCCAGAACTCAGGCCGGTGACGCGGCTAATCTCCTCATAGCTCAGACCTTGCTCGAATTTTAAGAGAATCACCTCCTGCTGATTTTCTGAGAGACGCGAAAGGGCCTCATGCACTTGGCCCACTCTTTCTTCCAGATCCACCCGCTCGGAAGGCGTCCTCCGACGCGAGGGAACGCGCCTCATTTTCTCCTCTTCTAAGTTTACCACCCGTTTTTCCTTACGGATCACATCAAGCGCCCGATTCCGACACACTGTAAAAAGCCACGCCTTTAAGCTATCACGCACCTTATCCATGTCCTGCTGATAGAGGCGAATGAAGGTGTCCTGCACCACATCACGGGCACGCTCGACATCATGCAGGAAGGTCGTGGCGTAGCCGATCAGGGCGGACTCATGATCTACGAGTGCTTGCTTTATGAAGTCTTCCTTCCGCGTAATCATGTCCTTTGTCCCACCTGCCATCGCCTTATTGCTACTCTAGAAACGCTCTACTCACCACGTCTCTTAGAACTTATTTCAAGAATGCGCTGAGAATTTTTTTTTAAATTCCTCAGCGTTTTTACAAGATCCTAACTCCTCACGGGACGAGTTTTTAAAAAAATTATTAACATTTATTAAAAATAAAGTTGACCATTCCTAACTATTAACCTTACTTTCATTTCAGTTATGAAAGCTCTCTCCCTAAGCGCTTCGCTTCTTATCACTTTCTCGTTCTCTAGTCTTGCAAGCGGCTACACCGTCAAGTCAGGAGACACGCTCCACTCGATCTCTCGGAAGCACAAGGTCTCTGTCACTAAGATCATGTCTCTGAACAAGATCACCGACCCTACTAAACTTCGCATTGGCCAGACTCTTAAGGTCTCAGAGGGCAGGTCTAATCAGAGCAGCTCACGAAGCACAAGCAGCACTACGACTAGCTCTTATAAGGTCTCGCGGGGAGACACCTTCTATTCCATCGCTCGGCGCCACAAGATCTCAGTGGCTAAGCTCCAGTCTCTTAACCCCGGAGTAAATGCGAATCGGCTTTCCCTCGGCCAGACTCTCAGCGTCTCTGGAACTGCGCGTGCAGCGGTGAAAGAACTAGAGAAAAAGCCCACACCCGTCGCCCAATCGACACCTAAGAAGAGAAAAACTCTCCAAAAGGCGGACGAGAGGCAGAACACCATAAAGATTTCAACTGCAACCACCCTTGCAATGAAGACAACAAGCCCGGCTCCTAAAAAGGAGTCCGTGGCTGTCGTCGAAGACACTCATTCTTCCGTCTCAACTCCTCCAGCACCGCCCGTAGTCGATCCCCCCTCCACCGAGGCAGAAGTCCTGCCGACGAAATCCTCCTCAGTAGTTTCTGTCATCCTGACTGATCAAACAACCTTCCACGACTTCGCAAGTAAGCATGGCACAGACACCTCTCAACTTAATGCCCTGAACGGGTGGAACCTTCCTAAGGCCACCGTTCTAGCTCGTGGTTCTGAGATTTACGTGCCCCAGTAAAAGTTTTTTCCGCATAGCGGATTTCTAAGGCAAGGCAGGATGGTACCCGGTGGCTTTTTCGAGAGCCACCGGGTATTTCCGTACCATCATCCACTTTTTTTAGAAAAACACAGCTGGAGAACCTCAGCTAAACTTAGCAGATCTCTGAAAAGAAGCACTTGCACCATCTCTCCCCGTGCCCTCTAATCCGCGCGCCTTGAAGAACGCCATTCTTGCTCTTGAAGACGGTCGCAGCTTTCGCGGTCGTGCCTTTGGTCATTCTGGAACCACAACTGGAGAGATTTGCTTTAATACCTCCATGACAGGGTATCAGGAAATCATCACCGACCCCTCCTACCGTGGACAGATCGTCACCATGACTTATCCTCTTCAGGGTAATTACGGAGTGAATCCCGCAGATGCTGAGTCCTCCTCACCGCACGTCCGTGGCTTCGTGATCGGTGAACTTTGTGAAATCCCCTCTTCTTGGCGATCCCAGCAATCGCTTGCTGATTACTTCTCTGAGCACCAGATTATCGGCATCGAGGACATCGACACTCGTGCACTGACTAAGCACCTCCGAGATAAAGGGGCAATGCGGGCTGTCATCACCACTGAGCTTAATGAAGATGAGGCCATCCGGGCGGCTCAAGATGCCCCCTCTATGGAAGGCAGTGACTTCGTCAAAGAAGTCTCCACCCAGAAAGACTACCTCTGGGAGGGTGAATCCCGCCTCTGGACTATTCCTAGCGTCACCACGAAGCAAATCGGAAACTACCAAGAACTGCCCCCCGTAAAATACCGCATCGTAGCCTACGACTTCGGAATTAAGTGGAATATCCTCCGCTCTCTTCGTCAGTCCGGCTTCGAGATCGAAGTCATCAACTCGCGCACTCCTGCTAGTGAAGTCCTCGCTAAAAAGCCTGACGGAGTTTTCCTCTCAAACGGCCCCGGAGATCCTGCCGCTCTCACCTACATCCATGAGGAGGTGAAGCAACTTATCGGGAAGGTCCCACTCTTCGGGATCTGTCTCGGCCATCAGATCCTCACCCACTGCTTCGGCGGTAGCACCTATAAATTAAAATTCGGCCACCGAGGTGGGAACCACCCAGTGAAGGACCTACGCTCAGGGAAGGTCGCCATCACCGCACAGAATCACGGATTCGCCACAGACGACTCTTCTCTTCCTGAAGAGATTGAGGTCACCCACGTGAATCTTAATGACCAGACGGTGGAAGGAATGAGGAGTACGAAGCATCCCGTATTTTCGGTCCAACATCACCCTGAAGCGGCTCCCGGACCAAATGACGATAAAGGCTTTTTTGACGAGTTCATCGCCCTTATCGAATCCGCTAAATAATCTACATTTCAAAAAAATGAACACCATCATTTGCGGCCTCCAATGGGGCGACGAAGGAAAGGGCAAAATTGTCGACTTCCTCACTGAAGAAGCAGACCTCGTAGTCCGTGGGCAGGGTGGCAATAATGCGGGCCACACCGTCATTGCCAAAGGGAAGAAATATATCCTCCACCTCATCCCCTCCGGCATTCTCTGGGATAAACAGTGCGTGATTGGAAATGGAGTCGTCATGGACCCTATTGGCCTTTGTAAAGAGATTGAGAGCTTAGAAGCAGAGGGTGTCCCCATCACTCCAGAGCGCCTCCTCATCTCTGATCGAGCGCATGTGGTACTCCCCTACCACCGAGAACTAGACGCCGCTCGGGAACTTTCTCTTGGAGATAAAAAAATAGGCACCACAAAGCGGGGCATCGGTCCTAGCTACGCAGATAAGGCGAACCGGATCGGCCTGCGGCTCGCCGATTTCAGAGACCCTGTGAAGGCGAAAGAACTCATCAGTATTCGCCTAGAAGAAGCTAATCGCACCCTCGCCCACCACAACCTTCCCACCTTTCAGACCGAAACCGTTTTTGCAGAAATCGAGGCCTCCATAGACCGCCTCCGGCCTCACTTTGCGAATGTCATCCCCATCATCCATCAGTCTTGGAAAAAAGGTGAGACTGTTCTCTTTGAAGGAGCTCAGGGCACCTTCCTCGATATTGACTTCGGGACCTACCCCTTCGTCACCTCATCTAACACCACCTCAGGCGGAGCCTGCACCGGCTCAGGAATGCCTCCGCACGCCATCGACCGCGTCGTCGGAGTTTGTAAAGCCTACACCACTCGTGTGGGGGCTGGTCCCTTCCCCGCTCAGAATGATGACATTGCTGAATTTTTCCATAACCGGGGCATGGAATTCGGAGCCACCACGGGACGAGCACGCCGCTGTGGCTGGCTCGATACCGTCCTCATCCGCTACGCTGTCATGGTAAATGGTGTCACCGATCTTGCTGTCACCATTCTGGACGGACTTGACGAACGCGAGACGATCAAAATCTGCGTCGGCTACGAAATTCAGGGAGAAATTCACGAGTTTCCCCCTGCCGAACGCGAGCACTGGGACCACATCACCCCTATTTATCAAGAAGTCCCCGGATGGCAGGAAGACACGAGCCACTGCCGGAGCTATCAGGATCTCCCTCAGGCAGCGCAAGACTACCTTGCTAGGATCGAGGAACTGACCGGTGCACCCGTCTCTTACGTCGGCGTCGGACCTGATCGTGAGCAGACCATCATCCGCTAGCTCTCCTCATGAGCCAAGCCCCACTCAGCATCCCCAGACACGTTGCCATAATTATGGATGGTAATGGCCGCTGGGCGGAGGCTCGGGGACTCCCACGGAAGGCAGGCCACCGTGCTGGTGCGGAAACCGTGCGTGAGGTCGTAGATGCCGCTCTCGAAATAGGGGTCGATTTTATCACCCTTTACGCCTTCTCTTCAGAAAATTGGAAGCGGCCTCAAAAAGAGATCGATGCTCTCATGAAACTCCTTGAACGATTCCTCAAAACCAAGGGGAAAGAATTCATGAAAAAAAACATCCGTCTCCGCAGCATCGGGCAGACTGAGCGTCTTCCTGAGTCCTGTCGTGCTCGCCTTGCTAGCTTAGAAAAAGAGACCTCAGAAAATAAGGCCCTGACCGTGATCTTAGCTCTCTCATACGGAAGCCGCGAAGAAATTGCAGAAGCCTCCCTCCGCCTTGCCCAGAAAATTTCCACCGGAGAAATCTCCCCCGATCATCTTACCACTGAACTTTTCGCCCAGCAGCTCGACACTGCCCCCTTCCCTGACCCCGACCTCCTCATTCGCACTTCTGGTGAATTCCGCCTCTCTAACTTCCTCCTCTGGCAGCTCAGCTACGCCGAGTTCTTTATTAGCGAAAAAAACTGGCCAGATTTCAACAAAAGTGATTTTCATGAAGCAGTTGTCGACTACTCTCGAAGAAACCGCCGCTTCGGGGGACTTTAAGAAAGACTTTCACTGTGAGCACTTTACCGGAATACCAACTCCTGCTCGTCGACCAAGATCTCGACTATCTCGAATGGGCCACCAAGCATCTCACCGCAGATGGCCTAAAGATTCTTCGCTGTGATTGCGCAGATAAGGCGGACCAAGTCATTAAAAAAACTCCGATTGATGTCGTCATCTGTGACCTCAAATTGAGCCCCTTTGACGGAGTCGAGCTCCTCCACCGCACCCGTGCCAGCTCTCCTGAAACACTCACCATCCTCACCGCTGTTTCCCCCAATACGAGCCAGATCATCGAAGCCACCCAGAAAGGCGCGCTCGACGTCCTGCGTAAAGAGTCCCTCGCCTTCGAGCTGCGCCAAGTCGTGGAATCTGCCTTACAGTCCGTGGATCAGCGCCGCACGATGGGGCCCTCATCGGGCACGCTCCCGGGCCTTGTCGGGAAGACGAGCATCATCGGAGTCTCCCGGCCTTTGCAGGATGTCATGAAGCTAGTCGGCCGTGTTGCCCAGTCAGATGCACCCATTTTAATCACCGGAGAAAGCGGGACTGGTAAAGAGCTTATTGCCCGTTCCGTGCACGACTATAGCCCACGGCGGAAGAAGGAAATGCTCGTTATAAACTGTGGGGCCATTCCTGAGAATCTCCTTGAGTCCGAGCTCTTCGGTCATGAAAAGGGCTCCTTCACAGGCGCGATTGCCCGCCGCGCTGGGCGCTTTGAAGACAGCCATGATAGCACCCTCTTTCTAGATGAAGTGGGTGACTTACCTCCGAGCGTTCAAGTGAAACTTCTCCGCGTTTTACAAGACGGCACCTTCTCGCGAGTCGGAAGTAATGAGACGATCAAGACTGATGTCCGCATCGTCACCGCGACGAATAAGGATCTCGCCCTAGAAGTGAGTGAAGGACGCTTCCGTGAGGATCTCTACTACCGCCTGAACGTGGTCGAAATCGAGCTTCCCCCTCTCCGTGATCGGCAAGAGGACATCCCATTACTCGCCGAATTCTTTCTAGACCGGATCGCCCGCCGGAATGGGACCACGCGGATGCGCCTCACAGGAGAAGCCATAGAGCATCTCCAAAAACACCGCTGGCCAGGAAACGTCCGGGAACTTGAAAATACCATGGCGCGAGCTTCTGCACTGGCCCTGAATGATATCCTCATGCCTGAGGATATTCCCATCGGCCGGAGTCCCAGCTCTCTCATCGGATCACTTGATGACTCTCTCGCACTCATCCTAGATGCTTCCCAAGACGACGAGCGAGACAGCCTCAACTTCGTCCGAGATGAGATCATCCGCATCGCTCTGGAGCGTAATCAAAACAACGCCAAGGCCACCGCGAGCTCACTGGGCATCTCCTCTGCCCAACTCAAAAAGTGGCTCCCGAGTGAAGGGCCTCCCCCTTCTTAAGCCCCTTCTCAGTCACCTCTTCGTTTAAAGCCTGAGTTCGCTTCACTCCGGCATCGCCGCGAGGAGGAAATCCATTTCATCCCGAGAAATACTCAGAGGCGGCATCACCACGATGGTATCTAAAATGGGGCGAGTGAGCACCCCCCGCTCGCGTAAAACTCGGCAAAATTCTTGCCCCCCTCCCGTAACATCAAAACCAATCATCAATCCTACCCGCCGAATCGCCTTCACAAAAGAACGCTTGCTCAGCTCTCCTTCCAGATAAGCACCCTTCTCCTCGACCTCAGAGAGGGTGTTTTCTTTTTTAAAAATCGCCAAGCTCGCCAGGGCAGCGGCACAGCCTAGTGCGTTTCCAGTATAGCTGTGGCCGTAGAAAAAACTACGTCCAACGCCCTTAAAGCCCTCGTAAATTTCACTCGTCATCAGAGTGGCCGCCAGAGGCATGCTTCCTCCCGTGAGACCCTTTGCCAGGCATAAAAAATCTGGAATCACCCCCTCTTTCTGGCAGGCAAACATCGCCCCCGTCCTCCCAAAGCCAGTCATCACCTCATCTAAAATGAGATGAATTCCCTTCTCCTGAGACCAGGCTCGTAGAGATAACAGCATCCCCTCTGGCCAAGGTCGCATGCCTGCCACTCCTTGAATTAAAGGTTCTATCACGATTGCCGAGGCACTTTCTATCACCACCTGAGGGAGATTCATCAAGTCGTCTAGATGGGCCACCCGATAGACCTCTAAGCCCACCTCGGCATAGCCCTTTATAAAACGTGACACCCCACCGATAGACGCCGCGCCTAAGGTATCCCCATGATAAGCATCCTCAAAGGCGATGATTCCCCTCCTTTCAGTCTCGCCATTTTGCTGACGCCACTGCAGTGACATCTTCAGAGCTACTTCCAGAGCAGTAGACCCATCATCTGAGAAAAAACAACGCTCGAGAGTCCCTGGGAAAAAGGCACATAAGGCCTCCGCCAACTCACTCGCCCGCTCACTGGCTAAGCCTAGATAAGAGCTATGGCATAAGCGCGCTGCCTGCTCCTGAATCGCCAAGACCAAGTCAGGATGACTATGGCCGTGGATATTGGTCCAGATACTAGAATTCCCATCTAGGTAGCGACGCCCCTCCACATCAAAAAGCCAGACCCCCTCTCCTCTAGCAATCACAGGTGCCGACTCACGCTCCCATTCTTCCTGATCTGTAAACGGGTGCCAAGCATGAGCATGGTCGGCTTGAATCCACTTATTGGGGAGGTCCATCATTCGCCTTACCTAACATCTTATCCACCTTAGCTACGAGATTCCAGGAGACTCTCTTCCGCTGATATTTTCGCCAAAGGACATCACGGAGCGCCTGCCAATCCTCCTGTTTCGGCGGGTTTAACTTACTCCAGCGGTCCTCCTCCTTCTCCTTCGTATAGAGTTCAAAACGTCCTCCATGATAGTTCGCTCTCCAGAAACGGACTTCTTCCCCCTCCTGCTCACGCCATTGATGCCTCGTCATGGCTTCATTAAAGGTCCCACTCTCTAGAAAATCCAAGATTGAATTTACAGATTCGGAGTTTACCTCCCCCCCTAGTTCTGAGCTAAGCTTCCGCCGTGCGAGTTGCAGCTCTGGCAGACGTTTTAAAGGTAATCCTCTTCGTGATTGCCTCCTTTCTTCTTGCTGCTCTCATCACGCCTACCCTCTATGAAATCGGGAAAGGCTTCGCCAATGTTGCTATTAGCAAAGACACCGTCGATCGCGTCACCTGGCTCGCCACCAAGGCCGATCGGGCAGGGTTTAACTCCTATTTTAGACGAGCACTCCTCCTTTCCGCTCTCATTTGCCTCATCCCCCTCTTCTATTCTTTAGACCTGAGGCGCCACGCTCGCCACCGGAGAGGAAACCCATGGACCGTAGGCCTCCCTCCCAGCAGCACGCCTCCTCGAATGGGGCAAGTGTTACAGAAAAAAACTTGGGGAATTTTCCAGTCCCTCACTGCCTTTTTCCTCACTACGGGACTTTGCCTAGCCTTCACATGGACCCTCTTCGCCCTTGGTTGGCTCGAATGGGAGGACCGGGCGCATCAAATCAACCTCTGGGTCTTATTATGGAAGTCATTTAAATATGCCCTCATTCTCGGGATCATTGAAGAGACCATCTTTCGCGGTGCCTTCCTTGGGATTTTCCTACGTGCATTCAGGCCCAGCATTGCCATCATCACTCTTTCGCTTATCTTCGCATCAGTCCATTTTCTCGCCCCTCCGAATGATAGCACCATCAGCGATCCCAGAGATAGTGCGGCGGGCTTCGAGATGCTGTCCCTCATTTGGCAGCACAGTCTGCTTCCTAGGTCTCTGATTCTGGACTTCATCCCTCTTTTCACCGCAGGCCTCATCCTAGGACTCGCTCGTTACCTCACCAGCTCTCTTTGGCTCCCTATCGGACTCCACAGCGCCTGGATCTTCTCCCATCATTTCTTCTCCCCCTTAACTCAAAAAAATCCCGACCTAGCTGAAAAATATCAGCTTTATCTCGGCGAGAGCATAAGAGAAGGAATCGCCCCCACTCTCTTACTCATGATCAGTAGCCTGCTCATCATCCTTTATCTAAGATTCACACGAGAAAAAACTCCCAAGCAAGTCGACGGATGATTTCTCGCTTCCTCGACCTCATCTACCCCGCCCTCTGCGAACTTTGCCAAGAGCCACTTAAAAATGGCCACGCCCTTTGCTCCTCCTGTGCCGCTCAGCTCACCCGAGTAAAAGCCCCGTTTTGTGGGAATTGTGGAGAACCATTTGAGGGAGAAATCCAGCATCATTTCCTCTGCCCTAACTGTCTCCACACCCCTCACGACTTCCACTTTGCCCGCGCGTCCCTGAAGAGCTCGCCCACCTCCTTCGGGCTCGTTCACCGCCTCAAGTACCAGCGCCACTTCTACCTCGCTCGTGACCTCGCTCCTTTCCTTAAAGAGACTTTACAAGAAGATCCCCGCTTTGAAAAACTCGGCAAATCAGCCCTCCTTATCCCCGTCCCCCTGCACTGGCGAAGACAACAAAGCAGGCACGGAAATCAGGCTCTCGAGCTCAGCCGCGAACTTGCTAAACTGAGCGGCCTCAGCTGCCACAATGCCCTGAAACGCATCCGGGTCACCCGCACTCAGACCAAGCTCAATCGTAAGCAGCGGCTCACCAACCTTCGCGGAGCTTTCCAAATCAAACAAAAACAACGTAAGCACCTTCATGGAAAGAACATCATCCTCATTGATGACGTCTTCACCACTGGATCGACCGCACACGAATGCGCCCAAATTCTCACCCTAGAGGGCCAAGTCTCTAAAGTCGCTGTCCTCACCCTCATCAGAGGATAGACTTCACTTGCCAAGATCGTATTCTGAGGAACACTCGCGATATGAAAAGACGCACCTTCTTTAGCAACTCTGGAGCCGCTCTTAGCTTCCTTGGACTTCATAGATATCTCAGCGCCGCCGAGAGTAAACGCGTCGTCGCCCCCTACGGTCCCCTACGGCCTGACCCCGACCGCATCCTCGACCTACCCGAGGGCTTCCAATACAGGATCATCTCTCGTCGCGGTGACAAAATGAGCGATGGCCTCCGCGTTCCCGGCATGCCAGACGGCATGGCCTGCTTCGAAGGTGAAGGAGATCAAGTCATCCTCGTTCGTAATCATGAACTTGGATTAAATTCACAACGCTTCAGCCCCTTCCCCAGAAGACGCCCTCCTCGCTCTTTTAAAGAAGATCACTCATACGATCATGGGGAAAGAAGACAAGTGCCCCACATAGGAGGCACCACCAATCTCGTCTACGACACCAAGAAAAATGAAGTCGTTAATGAATTCCTCTCCCTCGTAGGAACAGACCGTAACTGTGCCGGAGGCGCCATGCCCTGGGGAACATGGATCACCTGTGAAGAACCCTCAGACCTCACCAGTGAACGTGGGAAACTCCACGGCTACTGCTTCGAAGTCCGGGCCACTGATGATGGTAAACTTCAAAAAGCCATCCCCTTAAAGAAACTGGGCCGCTTCCGTCATGAAGCAGTTGCCCTAGACCCCCAGACCGGCATCCTCTACCTCACCGAGGACATGAGTGATGGACTCCTCTACCGTTTCATCCCCACCATAAAAGAAAACTTCCACGAGGGCCAGCTGCAGGCCCTCGCCCTCGTCAATACCCCCTCTGCCGACCTTCGCAACTACCCCAGTAGTGAGACCCTGATCGAAGAAGGGCATAAAATGAAGGTCGAGTGGATTGACATAAAGGACCACGAATCTCAAGCAGCGGACCTCCGCCAGCAAGGATTTAATAAAGGGGCTGCTCGCTTCGCCCGTGGAGAAGGCATCCAGTATACCGATGGCGCCTTCTACATCTGCTGCACGGATGGCGGACCAGAAAAACAAGGCCAGATCTACCGCCTCACCCCCGGAGAAAGCGACCAGATCGAGCTCTTCCTCCAGCCCGAGTCTGATGAACTTCTCACCAATGGAGATAACCTCTGCGCCGCCCCATGGGGAGACCTCATCATCTGTGAAGACCTCATCCGCGAGCATAAAGACAAAACACCCCATGTCCGGGGAATCACCCCAGAAGGTAAGATCTACACCCTTGCAAAAAATGCCAAAAGCACCTCAGAATTTGCCGGCTCCTGCTTCTCGCCAGACGGCTCCATCTTATTCGTAAACATGCAAGGCGAAGGCCTCACCCTCGCCATCACCGGGCCTTGGCAGGAGCGCATTTGATAGACATAATCCTAAAGTGACCTACCGCGAAGCGCTCGACTGGCTCTACTCCACCCAACTCTTCGGAATCAAGCTGGGGCTGGACGCACCCACCCGCCTCCTTCGTGAATTCCTCGCCTTCCCCTCCCACCTCACTAAGGTCATCCACGTCGCCGGCACTAATGGCAAAGGCTCCACTTCCGCCATCATCGACTCCCTCGGTCGAAGCCTAGCCCTCCGCACCGGACTCTTCACCTCGCCACACCTCATCGACTACCGCGAGCGAGTTCGCGTAAACGGGCTCGAAATTAGCGAGGAAAAAACCGCCCGACTCCTCAGTGAACTCAGAGACCTCATCTCAGACTGGGAAACCCACCCCACCTTCTTCGAGCTCACCCTAGCCCTCGCCATGAGACATTTCAGCGACAGCCAGTGCGAGCTCATCATCCTAGAAACTGGCATGGGCGGCCGCCTAGACGCCACCACCGCCGTCCCCGCTGACGTCTGCGTCCTCACCCCCGTCTCACTCGACCACACCAAATGGCTCGGCTCCACCCTCCATGAAATCGCGACCGAAAAAGCCGGCATCGCCCTACGGGGGAAACCCTTCATCTCCGCTCAGCAAGAACCCGAAGCTGAAAAAGCAATCCGCCAAATCACAAACCAAGCACAAGCCCCCCTCCACTTCATCTCCGCACCCCTCCTCGCTTACACCCTCTCCCTACCGGGGAGACACCAGCAAGAAAATGCCGCCCTAGCCTGTGAAGCCATGATCGCCGCCGGATACCACCTCAGCTTCGACCTCGTCAAATACGCCCTCCAAAACATCCACTGGCCCGGGCGTTTTGAAAAAATAAACGAACACCTCATCCTCGACGCCGCGCACAACCCCCACGCTGCCCGCGCCCTCGTCCACACCTGGAAATCGGAATACCCCGGCCAGAAAGCTCTCACCATCTTCGGTGCTGTTCAGGACAAAGCCACCACTGAAGTGCTCAGCATCCTTGCTGAAATCACCAGCGAATTCCACTTCGTCCCCGTCCACTCCGAACGTGGACTCCCAGCAGAAAGTCACAAAGTTGAACAGCCCTCCACCATCCACCTCAATCTCACCTCCGCGCTCCAAGCCACCGCCGATCAAAGAACCCTCCTAACCGGTTCTCTCTTCCTCCTAGGAGAAGCCAAAGCCCTCCTCATTAAAAAAACCACCCGCCAAAGCTCTCAGTAAAAAGAGTATTCCCACCACTCCTAAAAAGCATAAAAAAGGCGGGAT
>CALFVL010000079.1 GCA_937928425.1 uncultured Verrucomicrobiales bacterium | reverse complement strand
AAAGAGCGTGGGGTGACGATCGAGTTAGGCTTTGCCCATTTTTCTTTACCTATTCCAGAGACCTCGAGTGATCGTTTCGAGATTGGGGTGGTGGATGTGCCGGGGCATGCGGACTTTGTAAATAATATGGTGGCGGGAGTCGGCTCGATCGATCTGGCAATTTTCATCGTCGCAGCAGATGACTCGTGGATGCCTCAGTCTGAGGAGCATCTTCAGATACTGACCTACCTTGGGATTAAGAACTTTATTGTGGCGCTGACGAAGGCGGACTTAGTGGATGATCTAGAGTTCGTGACGGAGATTTTGGCGGATGATTTGCAGGGGACGGCCTTAGAGGGTGCACCGATCGTGCCTGTGTCTGCGCCCACTGGTCTGGGAATGGAGGAATTGAAGGAGGCGATCACGGAGACCTTGCAAGGGGCATCTCCACCACGGGACTTCGAGCAGGCGCGCTTAGCTGTGGACCGTGCTTTTTCTCCTAAGGGGGTGGGTACGGTGGTGACAGGGACTCTGACTGGGGGTGAACTGACAGTAGGTGCTCAGCTTACGGCCTATCCCTCTGGCCTTAAAACGCATGTGCGCTCGATTCAGAATCATAGTGCCTCGCTAGATAAAGCCGTTCCCGGGATGCGGACTGCTTTAAACTTGCCGGATCTACCCCTGAGTGCGAAGGGCAAGAAGGGGGTGTCCCGAGGCCATCTTCTGGTAGGTGGGTCTCCTGGCGAAGCGACGCTGGAAATTGATGTGGAATTGACGCGTGCTTCCCGTGCGATTCCGGGACAAGCGGGCACCCTACGTCCCTTGAAGTCGAACCACCGGATTTATGTGCATCACGGATCTGGGAGGACTCAGGCAAGAGTGCTCTTTCCTGAAGACATAGTCCTGAACCCCGGGGACTGCTCGATTGCGCAACTTCGTTTTGACGATCCGATTCATGCCCTAGCCGGGGAGCGGCTGGTCATCCGAGAGCTGTCTGGCGAGGCGACTCTTGCGGGTGCTACGGTGTTAGATCCCCACCCAGCGAGGAGGCAGTTTCGCTCAGAGCAGCGGCAGGCATTTCTGCTGGCGCGTGCAGAGGCTCCAGATGACTTACTCTTACTCTTAAGGACTCATTTAGAGCGGGATCACTTCGTGACTGAGGTGGAGCTGGTGCAGTCACTGCCCTTCTCCAAGGCGGAGGTGAAGGCAGGTCTTAAGAAGTTAATAAAGGGGAATGAGGTGATCGCACGAGGGGAGAAGCACCTTGCCCATGCTGGGTATTGGAAGGACTTGATCAAAAAATCATCTAAGACGGTACAAGATTATCACGCGAGTCATCCCGATCATGTGGGAATGTCTACGGAGTTGCTTAAAAAGCACCTAGGAACTGCCACGGCGATTAGGGGGCTTTTTGATGCGCTTCTGCTTCAGATGGCCGAGAAGAATTTTAAGGTCTCAGATAATGTGATTTGTCATAATTCACACTCACTGGAGCTGCCTCCTGAGTTAGAAGCAGCGGCAGCAGAAATTATCGGGACTTTAGAGAAAGCGGGGCTGGCTCCACCACTACCAGCGGAGCTGCAGACGAGTTCTCAGCATGAGGCTGCCTATAAGTTCTTAGCGCGAACTCGTCAAATCGTCCCCCTTGACCCTAAAGTGACCTTGGCCGGAGAGGTTTTCCAAAAAACACTCGCTCAAGTACGAGAGTTCATAGAGATAGAGGGACGGGCAACTGCTTCGGAACTTCGCCAGCACCTCGATACCTCGCGGAAGGTCATTATGCCTCTGCTGGAAAGGCTAGACCGTGATGGCGTGACGAGGCGAGATGGGGACCACCGGACGCTGCTTTAGCTTTGCTAAAGGATGGGGGTTTCTAAGCTCGCTGAGGTTTGGTAAGTGGGCGTTTTTTTCCGGGAACTGGGATTGGTGCGACGGGGAAAGAGTCTCCAAACTGAATGTCATCTGGGGCGTAGTCATCCTCGTTTTTAAAGTAACTTTCCCAAGTGATGCGCTTGCCCGTGTGGGCGGCTTCGCGGCCGAGCAGGCCTAGGGCGGTGGACTTGGCCATGTATTCGCCGGTGTTGATGATTTTTCCGGCCCGTAGGGCGGCGAAGAGCTCATTGTGACAGACTTGATACATGTTTGTCTCTTCTCCGTTTTTAGGACGAGATCTCCAGATTGTTTTCCCATGACGGTCTTTGATGGAGCAGCGTCCTGGGGCATACATGCTACCGTTCTCGCAGTAGACTCGGTCGGTGACTTCACTGTGGGTGCCATTCATTTGGCGTTGGCCTACGTGGGCGATGACCCCGTTTGGATACTCGTATGCGACATTGTAATGGTCGAAGAGATTAGACTGATCATCACGGTGAGCACGTCCCCCATTTGCGATGGCGGCGATGGGGGTGAGGTCGTTCATGGCCCAACTTACTTTATCAACTGTGTGGATGCACTGTTCCACGAGGGGGCTGGCATTGAGCCACTCGAAGTTATGCCAGTGGCGTAGTTGGAACTCCACATCGCCCATATTCTCGGGCTTTCTCACGCCCTTTGCTAGAGGGGCGACTGGGTTCAGCATGTAGGTGCCGTAAACTGATCTGACTTCGCCGAGTTCCCCTGCGAGGACTTTTTGGTATGCCTCTCTGGTGCCCGGGTGGAAACGCCAACAGAAACCGTGCTGGATGGCACAGTTCTTCGCTTTGGCAATTTTCGCAGATTCTAAAATGGAGCGGATGCCTGGCATGTCTACGGCCATCGGTTTTTCCACGAAGGCGTGTTTTCCTGCTTCCACCGTGGCACGTAGGTGCTGGGGGCGGAAGTGAGGAGGGGAGCAGAGGAGGACAAGGTCCACCCCGGATGCGAGAACTCCCTTATAGGAATCGAGGCCTAAGAATTGGCGCTCTTTAGGGGCCTGCATGCGACTAGAGTAGGACTTCTGAGCTCCCACGCGGAGGGCATTATTAATGCCGCTTTGGAAGGCATCTCCCACGGCCCAGAGAATGACATTAGGGTCTGCGGAGAGAGCCTGAGCGAGGGCACCGCTGCCACGGCCACCACAGCCGATGACGCCGATTTTAATCTGTTCGGGGGTGTTTTGTGCCTTGAGAATAGTGGGTGCGGAGATGGCGAGGGAGGTGATAGATCCGCTTTTAATGATCCTGCGGCGAGTGGTTTCCATGGGTCGTGAGAAGATGAGTGAGAGGAAGTAGGTTTAGGGAAGTTGTGCCATATTTCGAGCCTGAAGATCGTGAAAAGTGTTTAGATTTTGGTGGGAGAATCCTGTAGGAATAGTCTTATCATCTTATGAAGGAGCCATCCTGATGGATAGGGTAAAAGGGGGGGATGTTTCTTCTGTTTTTCGAGGGTGGCTTAGGGGTAACATATAAGAAGAATAGAGAATGAATTATCTAGCGTTACAGAGTGGTGATTGGGCAGTGATTACGGTTTTGATCATCATTTTTGGATCAGTGATCGGGGGGATGGTTAAATTTTACCAAGCCTTACAAGTGTTGAGGAAAGGGAAGCCCGAGGTGGACCCTAAGGTGGCATTAGAGCAAGAGGAGGAATTTCAGGATAGCGGGCAGAGTGAGTAGGGTGAGTTTACAGAGCTGTTTCGTGAAAGTTCCCACAGTGGAATGACCGTAGATTTTAAGGAATGAGGAGTTACTGTTTAGTCATCTTGAGCATTGGCTCTGTTTGGGCTGGAGAATTTGTGGATCTTTTTAACGGGAAAGACTTCGAGGATTGGGGCGGGAAGGGGAAGACTGAGCACCTAGGCTATGGTGTGGTGGATGGGACCATCAGGGCTACGAAGGAGTGCCGTTTTCTCCAGAGTGAGAAAGCGTATGTGAATTATATTCTGAAGTTTGAGTTTCAGCTCACGCCTGGTGCGAATAATGGCCTTGGGATTCATTATCCGGGGAGTGGAGATGCGGCTTGGACAGGGCTGGAGCTTCAGATCTTGGATAACACTCACCCTAAGTATGCTAATTTGAAAGCTGATCAGTTCCATGGGAGCCTCTACTCCTTAGTTGCGGCAAAAAGGGGGCATTTAAAGGCGGTGGGCGAGTGGAATGAGCAGACCGTGACGGTGATGGGCTCTGAGCTACGAGTGGAGCTAAATGGGGTGGTTATTATGGAGGCTGATCTTGATGAGGTGGGTGAGCAATATCCTGATCATCAGGGAGTGAAGCGGCGTCGTGGGCGGATTGTCTTTTGTGGACATGGGGATGTCATCAGTTTTAGGGAAATTAAGATCAAGGAGTTGCCGGCTTCTTGACGAGGGTTGGTTTAGTGGGGCGTTGCTTTTTGGGATTCTCATTCAATAGTGGGATGTGATTTCGCTATTTAAGGGGACCGGGCCATTTACGCATGAGAATGTGCGTTGGTATGCGTGGTTTACGACGGCGTTCCATGCGCGTTTCTATTATCCGGTTTTGGCGATTTTGTTTTTAGACTTGGGTTTGAGCTTATCGCAGTTTGTCACGCTGAATGCGATTTGGGCGGGGACGATTCTTCTGGCTGAGGTGCCTTCTGGGGCTTTGGCAGATTTATTGGGCCGGCGGCGTTTGTTGATTTTGGCGGCGTCTTTGATGGTGCTGGAGATGCTCGTTTTACTTTGTGCTCCGAGGGATGCAGGGGTGTGGCTGTTTGGTTTTTGTGCGGTGAACCGGGTGTTGAGCGGTTTGGCAGAGGCGGCGGCAAGTGGGGCAGATGAGGCTTTGGCTTATGATAGTCTAGATGATCGAGAGGGGTGGGATGAGGTGTTAGAGGTGACGATGCGGCTCAGGGCGGGGGCGATGGTGTTGGCGATGGTGACTGGTGCTTTGGTTTATGATGCGGGGGCGCTGGGCTTAGATCAGGATGTGGCGCAGCGTTTGCCGGTTTTACTGTGTTTAGGGCAGGCGGTGGCGGCTTTTTTAATTTCACTGAGGTTTTGTGAGTTAGAGGGGGGGCGTGCGCGGGTGGGTTTTTCTATGGTCCTGAAGCAGACTTGGGGTGCGGCGAGGTGGGTGTTTACGACGAGGGCGGCGCTTCTGGTGGTGCTGGGAGGCTTGTTGATAGATGGGGTGATGAGGAATTTCGCGACGATTAG
>CALFVL010000078.1 GCA_937928425.1 uncultured Verrucomicrobiales bacterium | reverse complement strand
AGAGCGGCGAGGATAATCCCGGCAAAAAACTGCCAAGGGATGCCTGAGATTCCCCCTTCTGGCGGGTGCATCTTTAAAGCCACGATCGAGTTCACAATCGGAGCCCCCGCGAAGATGATGGACATCACCGCAGAAGGATGGCCCTTCACCCCAAAAGCGAGTAACACTCCCAGCGCACCGAGTGCACCGACAATCCCCGCAATGAGCGACCACTTAAAACCGCCTCCAGTGAATTTTAAATCTGCGCCTGCTACCTTAAGCAGGAACAAAGGAGCTAGAACAGCCACCAAAAAATAAGCGATCCCCACCACTAAAAATGCCTTATAACGCCCATACTCAGGATCACCCATCCCCATCGCCCCCTTGTGAAGAAAGACGCCATATAAGCCCCAAAAAACCACCGTCATCAGTGCAAATCCTACCCAATTCATATTTTTCTTTGCCGCTATCATTTCCCTAGCTCTCTAGAGTATCGCCGAAGTTTCCCCGCTGACCATCGCGAATTTCCTCTCCTTTTTCTAATGCCCACTCCTCACCTCACCATTCTTTACCGGGATGACGACCTCATCGCAGTCAATAAACCCGCAGGCCAACTCGTCCACCCCGCAGACTCCCCAAAGCCTGACGACTTAGTCACCATGAAGATCCTTCGCGACCAGATCGGGCAGCAGGTCAATGCCGCACACCGTCTGGACCGCCCCACCTCTGGCGTGCTCCTCTTCACCACAGGCCGCCGCGCTGCCAGAGCTCTAGGCCGCGCCTTCGACCGCCAGCAGGTCAAAAAAACCTACCTCAGCATTGTCGATGGCTCCCCTGCCGATGACCAGTGGACCTGCGCGGAACCCATTCAGAAAGACCCTCACTCCCCCCCGCGTGAAGCCCTCACCCATTTCCACGTCCTCGCCCGCCTCCCAAACGCACTCACCCTCCTAGAAGCCCAGCCCCAGACGGGCCGTTATCACCAAATCCGCCGCCACCTTCTTCACTGCCAGCTCCCCATCGTAGGAGACTATCGCTACGCCGGCTACCAGCGTAGCGAAGAACTCTCACAGCGTTATCACCTCCAGACCCGTATGCTCCTCCAGTGTAAAAGCCTCACCTTTCCCCACCCCAGCACCAAGGAAGAAATGACCATCACCGCTCCTTCAGATCCCCTTTTCCAATCCCTCACGCAAGGCGAGTTCTAAGCTCATCAGGAATCTCCACCGCTTTCATCGAGGCCAGATCCACACACACCGAGACCATCTCACCCAGCGCGTGAACCTCCTCAGAGCCCTTCACCCCGAGCTCGAAGTGAAAGCACAGCGAGCGCGTCCGCAGCTCTGCCAGCCGCACCTTCACCCGGACTTCATCACCGAATTTAACCGGCTTTTTAAAATCAACACTCGCATGGACCCTCGGCCACCCCATCCCCCCCTCATGTAAACTCACCCCACGCTCACGTAAAAAAGCGTGCTCGGCAGACTCCATCCACCGATAGTAATTTGAAAAATGGGCTATTCCCGCGAGGTCCGTCTCATAAAACTCCACTGGGCGGGACCATTCCAACTCCTCACTCATGGTGACACCACCTTTCTTAAGACCTGATCGAACTCTTTAGCCATCGCCCCCGCATGATAGCGCCTCTCCACCGCACGCCGACCTTTTTCTCCCATCGCCTTCCGTTCTGGGTGATTCAACATCTCTCGTAAACCCTCCGCCAGATCACTCACTGAATTTGGCTCTACCAAAATCCCACAATCGGCCTCCTCGATAATCTCAGGAAAGGCCGAAACCCTAGGCATCACCACCGGCACAGCGCAAGCCATCGCCTCGATAAGATACAGCCCAAACGCCTCAGGATAGCTCACTGGAACACAAAAAACAGACAGCTCTTGCAAGAAAACCGCCTTCTCCTCCCGGCTTAAATCTGGAAGCCACTCCACGTTTTCCGCTAAGCCTGCATCCTCTAATTTCTTCTTCAATCCCGCCACATATTCTGCATCTCCCCCACTCATCGTCCCCGCAATCACCAGTGATAAAGAAGGATCATTTAAGTGAAGATAAGCCTCGACCAAAAGCCCCAGCCCCTTCGCCGGACATAAGCGAGAAAGATAACCAATGCGACCCTCCTTCCCCTCAGCCACCTCATAAGCACTCAGATCGATCCCATTCGGAATCACCAGCACCTGACCGGACTCCAGCTCCAGCCGCTCCTCCATCACCTCAGCATAAAAGCGACTCGGCGCCACCAGCGCATCTGCTTCCCGCACTCGGCGAGCCATCTCACCCCAAGCTCGCTGCGACCACGGAGCGGGCAGCCCATCCAGAAAAGAATCTTCCCCTTGAAAAGTAGACAGCACAGGCACCCCCAACCGCCGTTTCAGCTCGCCGATCAGCCCCGCCAAAAGAGCATTAGAAAGAAGCAACACATCTGGCTTCCCATCGCGCTCTAGCCAAGCCACCAGCTTCTCCACCTCTTTCTCCAGATTACTCTCCTCTAGACGAAGCATCTGATAAGTCATCTCACCCTGCTCTCTCGCTGAGGTCAGATGACTACGCCTAGCCACCGCCCTCAAAAGAAAACGCCCATTAAAAAAACGATCAAAGAACTTCGGCAATCTCCTAAAAATCCCGTACTTCTGCTGTAAGTAAACATTGATCCCCCCGAAGAAAACCGGAGTATCAGGATCCACCCGCTCCTCATCTAACTGGAGAGGCAGATACATCGGCACCAAGTGAGCCTCATGACCCTGTGCGATAAGAGCCTTAGCAAGAGTATTATCCCGCATACAGGCCCCACAGTAATAACTTCCCGTCCCCGCCGTTAGAATCGTGATTTTCAAACCCGCACTCCCTCTTCACTCCGATGAACCGTCCGGCCATGAGAAAGTTCCTCTGGCAGATCCGCAAATTCACCCACCCGTTCAAAAAGCTTCCCGTAATCTTTATCCATCAGATCACCAATCAGGCAATCTGTTAGATCACGCCTCACCTCAGCATACTTCGTCACCACATCCTTAAAGCTAAAATCATCATCATAAAAGGCATAGACCAGCTTACGCATCCACTCGATTCCTTGGCAGACCCGCTCGCCATAATCCACAAACTGCGCCGCCCCCGTATCCCCACTTTCCAGTGCCGCCTCCACCGCATCTGCCCCCATCGCCCCAGTCGTTAAGGCCAAATAAACCCCAGACGAAAACACCGGATCCAGAAATGCAAAGGCATCACCGATAAGCACTAAGCCATCAGCCGCACAGTGCTCTGCACGATAAGAATACTCCCCCGTCACCCAATACTCGCCGAACTGCTCACCTTCTCCCAGATGCTCCTGCACCCACTTATTTTCCTGAATCTCGCGCTCATAAATCTCCGCTAAATCGCGCCCATCTCGGTAAAGATAATCTCGCTCTGCGACGATTCCCGTACTCACGATATCATCCTTCAGTGGAATATTCCAAAACCACCCCTTCCCCTGCACATAAGCAATCGTCGTGGCCCCCTCATCCACTCCCGGATCCCGCTTAGCCCCTTTATACAGAGTCCAAATCGCGATCTTATTCAGCTTCGGGTCCCTTTGCCTCCACTTCTTCTTACGCTGGAAAAGAGCATCCCGCCCAGAGGCATCCATCGTCATCGGCGCTCGTAACTCATAACGCTGGCCTGCCTCATCCTCGGCAATCACTCCCACTACGGCAGCACCCTCCTCTAAAAAATCCACCACCTTCACCCCCTCACGTATCTCTGCACCCGCCTCGCGGGCACGCTGCATCATCATCATATCGAAGGTCTTTCGATCCACCTGCCACGTCCGCGCCCTCGGGTGCTCCGTATGCTTCTCAAAGTAAAACGGAGCGGATAACTCACCCTCAGGACTGGCGAACTGCACACTGCGCTTCGACTGAAAACCCGCCGCATCCAGCCGCGAGGTCATCCCTAAACGATCGAGCGTGTCCCAACAATGTGGAATGAGAGACTCCCCCACATGATAGCGCGGGAAATGCTCCTTCTCTAACACGATGACCCGGCGTCCCTTCTCCTCTGCTAAGATCGTAGCCGCCGTCGTCCCAGCAGGGCCTGCCCCGATGATAATGACATCACAGTCGTAGCTAAGATTTGAGATCATGATTTTTCAAAAGGTAAGATTTCTAAAATTCTCGCAAGCTTTCCCCCACTTTCATCGAGCAAGGTATTATAACGCCCAAATAGAAAATTGCTATTTGCGGGAGGGAAAAAATCGGCAGAGAACAGCTCACTCGGGATCTTTAAAAAACCGCTCGGCTCACTCGTATAAGGAAGACCACTCTCATTGAGTAAAGCTCCTAATGGTCTCTTCCCTGCGAGAATCTGCGTCCGTAGATCCGGGGGAAAGCTCTCTAAATAAATCCGGATTAAACCATACTCCACCACCTTCTCCCCCACCTTTAAAAGCACCTCCCTGACATAAGCACGATCATCCGCCGGCTCTTGCACAATCTCTAAGTCCACCGGACCACCGTGGTAATCCGCCAGCGTAGAAGTCATATCACGGGAATGGCAAAGAAGCTCGCGCTGAGGTGCAGGTAACTCACACCCCTCCACCCAAGTGAATACTAAGTCACCTAAGCCACCGCCGATGAGTAAGTCCCGGATTTCCTTTTCCCTATCCATCTTTAAACTAACTTCTCCGTTCGGTGTTCTGGCAGAAAGAACTCGTGCAGAAGATTATCCACACAGAGTAAACCCTCTCGTTCTAATAAAATCTCCTGCCCCTCCACCCTTAATAAACCCTCATGGCTCAACTCTCCTAACTCCCCCTCCCAGCGACTTAGCACATCCACCCCATACTTAGAATTTAGCGCCGCCGCATCCACTTTTCCTAACTTCATACGGAGGATAAACTCACGGATCATCCGCTGCTCCTCAGTCGTCCGGAAGCTACGCTTCGTCGGCATTCTCCCCGCCTCGATCGCTTCCATATACTCAGAAATCTCAGTCACATTCTGATAATGCAGACCTGCCGCATGGGAGAAAGAAGCCACCCCTAAACCTAACAAATCCGCCCCACCCCAAAGTGAGTCACGGTAGATAAACTTCGCCTTCTGCGGATCTTTCACCGCCGTATAGCCAGACCCCACCGTATAGCCCGCACTCTCTAGTGCCGCAAAAGCCTCCTTCACCCAGCGCCGCTTCGTCTGCCAATCTGCAACGGGCGCAATCAACTTTCCTGTATCCTTCATCTCACGGTAGATCGTGGTATTATAAGGAATTTCCATCTGGTAAATCGTCACACTATCAGGACTCAGCTCGATCGTCTTTTCAATGTTACGCTGCCAGTTCTCCTCAGTCTCTTCGATCATCCCCGCGATGAGATCGATATTGATCTGCTCAAAGCCCTCATCACGCGCCCGCTCATACGCTCGCCCCACCTCTTTAGACCGATGCGCCCGCCCATTAATCTCTAGAATATGATCGTCAAAATTCTCAATTCCCAGACTCAGGCGCGTCACCCCGATGTCCTTAATCGCCGCTAATTTCCCCGCATTCAGAGTCCCCGGCTCACACTCGAAGGCCACCTCCTCTGCCTCATCCCAAGGCAAAATCGCCTTCATGCGCTCCGTTAAATCACCCAACTGCTTCGCCGATAAATAGGAAGGCGTCCCCCCCCCAAAGTAAATAAACTGAGGCTTGCGGCCCTCAATAAGCGGCCTCCGCGCCATCATCTCTAACTCCCGCACGGTAGAATCTAGATAATGCTTAATATCCTCCGCACTCTTATCAGTATAAACACGGAAATAACAAAAATGACACCTCTTACGGCAGAACGGAATATGATGATAAAGGCCCAAAGGAACACCCTTCTCGCCTTCCTGCTCATAAACAGCCGCCACCTCCTCATTCTGATCCTCTGACCAAAACGAAAACGGAGGATAATTAGAAATAAAGTAATTCCCCGCCCGGGTCGCCTTTTTAGGATTTTCAGCCATACTCATTCGCCTCTTAAGGTGGGACATTCTCTCTAGATTACACGGATGAAAGTTCTTTTTTTTCAAGTCCACCACCATTGCACAGCACCCTTAGACTGGACGCCAAGTGACGGAAAGGTCACACTTTAAGAGAATGACAACTCCTCCTGAACCAGTTCAAGTTGCCGCCTACATGGAAAGCATCTTAGTTGTCGAAGACGAGGAAGACATCGCCAACCTCATCTCCTTCAATCTGGAACGGGCAGGCTACGCCGTGGACATCGCCCATGATGGCCACAGCGGATTACAACGCATTCTAAAAAACCAGCCCAACCTCGTCATCCTAGACCTCATGCTCCCGGGGATCGACGGCTATCAGGTCCTAAAAGAAATGCAGCGTGACTCCCGCTCACATGCCATCCCAGTCCTCATGCTCACCGCAAAAAGTCAAATTGACGACCGGATCAAGGGGCTAGAATCAGGAGCAGACGACTACCTCACCAAGCCCTTCAGCCCCAAGGAACTCATCCTCCGAGTCCAGGCCATCATCAAAAGAAATCGCGCCACCCCCGGCTCCGTCATCTTCTCCTTCGGCCCCTTCCGTTTTGATAAAAACAATCTCTCCTTCTACCTGAATGAAGAGCCCTTAGCACTCACTGCCACCGAGTTTAAACTCCTCCTCTTCCTCTGCCAGCGCGCTGGCCAAGTCCAAGACCGTCACGACCTCCTAAAAGTCGTATGGGGATACAGTGATGAGGTCCATAGCCGCACTCTCGACACCCACATGAAACGCCTGCGCCAAAAACTGGGAAACTCCAGCTCCCTCATTGAAACCGTTCGTGGGGTGGGCTACCAAGTCAGAGAAATCGAATGATCTGGCTCCTTTCAGCGACTTCCCTCACCCTGCTCTTCCTCTTTCTAAGAGCACGAAGAGCGCTCAACACTCAGCACAAAAAACAAGTCCAGCACCTCGACCAGCAACAGGACTTACTGAAAGACCAAGACAGAGCTCACCAGCGCGAAATCAAACGCCTCCTTGACTCCCTCCCCTACGCCTTCTTCTCGATAAACCAACAAGGTAAAATCATCAGAACGAATCACATCTCACAGCAAATTTTCAAAGGTCGTCACATCCTCCAGCGGAGCATCCGCCAAGTTTTCTTTGACGCCCCGATCGTAGCTGAAATTGAAAAAAACCTCACCAAGCCCTCCCCCCGCAGCCGGAACCTGCGCCTCCCGCCTAACTCCACCTTCTCAGAAGGGCACCACGGTAAAGAATCTCACTGGGAGCTCACTCTCCAGCCTCTCTCGATCAAGAATGATGCCCTAGAAATCCAGGTCATGATGCGCGATATCAGCGCCCACTCTCATGCAGAGCAGATCAGGCAAGACTTCGTCGCAAACGCCTCGCATGAGCTCCGCACCCCACTTGCAATCATCTCCGGTTACCTTGAAAATTTAACCGAAAAAGAAGGACTCAGTGACCTCGCCCTCGCTAAGAAAATGCTCGGCACGATGGATCGCCACGTCATCAGGATCAACCGCATCGTGGAAGAAATGCTCCTCATCGCTAAGCTGGATTCTGGCACTGCGGCCCCGCTAAACATCTCCACCTTTCAGCTCCGTGACTGTCTTTACGACATTATCGAGCGGCTAGAGTCTGTCATTGAAAAACAAGGCGCCATCATCCTCCCCCACATCCCAGACCTGAGCATGTCTGGAGACGCCTTCTACTGGACGCAGATTCTCTCTAACCTCATCGAGAACGCCCTAAAGCAAAACACCCATAGCCCGGTGACTATCAGCATCAACGCCCAGCAAGACGAGCAGGGCGAGATCAGCATCACCGTCACCGATAATGGCATCGGCATCCCTAGTCCTGACATCCCTTTCATCTTCAAGCGCTTTTTCCGCGTTGAAAAACACCACTCCCAACAACAGGTCAAGGGCACTGGCCTCGGCCTCTCCATCGTTAAAAGAGCGGTGGAAGCCCACGGGGGAAGCATCAGCGCCCAGTCCACCCCGGGAGTCGAGACGACCTTCACGATCAAAGTCCCGCAAGATTCTAGCCGGGTATCTTAAGCTCTGGGCTCTCCTGCCCCTTTCGCCAAGGCCCTCGTTTTAAGCTCCTCTGCACAAGCCTCCCACTGCTCTTGCTCGATCTCATGCACATCCACTCCTACTCCCACTTCTTTTAAAAGTAACACCGTCAACTCCCCTCCCAAATGCTCCCGAAATTCCTCTAAACCATTCCAGACCCGCCGCTGGCCATCTTCTCCCCGCTCATCTAAAGTCTCATGCCAGACAGGCAGTTCTAACTTCTCTATCACTCTCAAAACTCGCTCTGCCTCCGCCTCCTTTATCAAGCCCACCCGTGCGGCATAAAGAGTGTCCAAGGCCACCCCTACCGAGACTGCCTCACCATGACTCAGCTCAAAATCCGTCATCTGCTCTAACTTATGAGCAGCCCAGTGACCATAATCTAAAGGCCGACTACTCCCCAGCTCAAAGGGATCTCCCCCCTGTGCGATATGCCGTGCATGGTGAATCGCTGAACGCTCCACGGCCTCCTCTAAGGCAGCCTCCTCCAGATCATGCAAGTTCTCCACATGCTCCTCGATCCATCTAAAAAATTCCCCATCACGGACTAATGCCACTTTGACCGCCTCGATTAAGCCTGCTCGCCGCGTTTTCTCCGGCTGAGTGTGGAGGAACTTAAAGTCATTCACCACGGCATAAGGCACCGCAAAAGACCCGATGAAATTCTTCTTACCGAAGGCATTAATCCCATTCTTAACCCCCACCCCACTATCATCCTGAGATAAAGTCGTCGTCGGGAAACGCAGCAAGCGCACCCCACGGTGAGCCGTAGCGGCAGCATAGCCGATGACATCTAAAAAAGCCCCCCCACCCAGCACCAGCACGTAAGAATGACGGTCGATGTGGTAGCGCTCGATCATCCCCATCGCAGCCTGATAAACGCGATCATCCCTCTTCGCCTCCTCCGCACCCGCCAGCCACTCCACCCCAGCCAGACTTAAGCCCGGTAGATCCTTAAAATATGCGTAAATCTCTCCCTCTAAAGTAGGAAAAAATTCCTTTAAGCCATGCTCTAAAAAAACCAAAACTCTACTCCGCCCTCTCGTCTCCAAAAGCTCAGATACTAGGTGATTCCCCGCTTCAAAGGCCCCCCTCGTGAATCGAATCCGGTGATCGAAACTCACCTGTATCTTAAAATCCTCTCCTCTCATACGCGCGTCATTGACTTATCCCCTCATACGCGGCTTGGCCAATAATTCTTTAACTGTATTCTCAAAACATGCCTCACATCCACTCCCACCACGAAGGACGCTACCTCTCGCTCCGTGAGATCGACGACTGGGAATTCGCCTCCCGGCCTAATGCCACCGGAGTCGTCGGAATCTTCGCCCTGACTCCCCAGCAAGAAGTCATCCTCGTGGAGCAATACCGCCGCCCCGTCCAGTCGCCTGTCCTCGAAATCTGCGCCGGACTCATCGGGGACGAGGCCGCACACGCCACTGAAGCCATTATCGACTGTGCCCAGCGTGAACTCCTCGAAGAAACGGGATACACCCCTGGGAAGATCACCCACCTCCTGAGCTCACCCACCTCCGCTGGCATGACGGACGAAATCACCCACCTCTTCCTTGCCGAAGATTGCCAAAAAACAGCCTCCGGTGGTGGCGTAGGCGGAGAGGACATCACCACCCACCTCGTCCCGATTCAGGAACTCTCCTCCTATTTAGAAAAAGCTCAGGATCGCGGGCTCCTCATCGACTTTAAGATCCACTCCTGCCTTGGAAAAATTTCACTACAAGACGAAATGAAATTTGTATGATTTCTTTGAAAACGCCTGTATTCTAACCCCATGAAGCGCTTCTTCGCCTTTCTTACCCTTCTCTCTCCCTTGGGAGCCGCCGAGCTTCCAGACGTCGTCGACTTTAATGACCACGTCCAGCCCATCCTCTCCGAATACTGCTATCACTGCCACGGACCGGACTCCTCCACCCGTGCGCCTAAGAAAAATCCCCTCCGCCTAGATCGCGAAGAATTCGCCTTCCTACCCCGTAAAAACGGCAACCCCTCCATCATCAAGGGAGACCCAGATGCCTCTGACATCATCAAACGGATCATCAGCAGCGACATCAACGATGTCATGCCCCCGCCTGAATCTCATAAAAAGCCCCTAAAGGCCGAGAAAGTCGCCCTCCTTAAAAAATGGATTGAACAAGGAGCCCCCTACGAAGAACACTGGTCATTCATCCCCCCCACCCGCAGCGCCATTCCAGAAAACGACTGGGGTCATAACCCGATCGACAAATTCATCGCGGAAAAACACCAAGAAAAAAATCTCACTCCCAGTCCCTCAGAAGATCCTGCTCGCCTCCTAAGGCGTCTCAGCTTCGACCTCACCGGACTCCCCCCCACTCAAGACGAGCTCACGGCCTTTCGTGAAATCGCAGCGCAAGACCTCCCCACCGCCATCGAGCTCACCACCGCAAAACTCCTCACCACTGACGCCTATGCCGAGCACTTCGGGCGGCACTGGCTAGATGCCGTCCGCTACGCAGACACCCACGGAATCCACTTCGACAACTACCGCTCCATCTGGCCTTACCGTGATTGGGTCATTAACGCCTTCCGTAATAACATGCCCTTTGACCAATTCACCCGTGAACAAATTGCTGGTGACCTTTTGCCCAATGCCACCCTAGATCAGAAAATCGCCACAGGCTTCAATCGCTGCATTCCCACCACCGGAGAAGGTGGCGCGATCGAGGCAGAATATGAAGCAATCTACGCCTCAGACCAAGTGGCCACCACCTCTGCCGTCTGGCTGGGCCTCAGCACCGCATGCGCCGCCTGCCACGACCATAAGTTCGACCCCATTTCACAAAAAGACTTCTACGCCCTCACCGCCTTCTTCCGGAACACCACCATGAATGCCATGGACAGCAATCAGGCGGACCATCCTCCCAATATCTTTTCTCCCCGTCTCCAGGACCGTAAACCATGGGCTGAACTCAGCAAAAAAATACACACCCTCGACCAAAAACTCGCAGAACAAGCTCGCGAAGCTCAGAATGATTTCCGGGCCTGGCTGCAGACTCAGAACCCTAGCACTCCCTCCATCCGTATTCCTGAGCCACAGCTCTCTCTTCCACTCACCGTCGTTAATAAGAAAATCACCGCGAACGTTCGGGGAAAAGAAAAGTCCTTCAAATTCCCCCACCAGACTCGGGAAGTCCCAGAAATCGGGAACGTGGTCCAGCTGAGTGGGAATAATACCTCACTCGGAAAACTTGCCAGCTTCTCAGCGCGTGATCAGGTAAGCTACGGAGGCTTCATCTACCTAGATGCTCTCACAAACGGCCCCATCATCTCCCGCATGGACAGCGACTCTCATTTCCGAGGCTGGGACCTCTGGATCGAGAATAACCGCATCGGCTCTCACATCGTAGATCAATGGCCTGACAAAGCCATCAAGGCGCTCACCAAAAAACCTCTTAAAACAAATCAATGGCAACACATCATGGTCACCTATGATGGAGAGGCTGCCCCAGAAAAAAGCCTCAGCGTCTACCTAAATGGAAAGGCCGTCCCTCTAAAATACAGTCATATTAATCAGGTGGAATCAATTTCCACCAAAGTCCCGACTCGCCTTGGGGCACGCCACCCGAAACAAAAGCTGAGCGGCAAGCTCGCCTTCCGCAACTTTCAGTTCTTCCGCCAAAAGCTCAGCCCAGCCGAAATCGAGCAAATTGCCACCACCTCAGAAATCGACCAAATCCTCGCCACCCCCGAGGACCAAAGGAACGCGAAGCAAAAAGAAGCCCTCTTCGCTCACTTCCTTAAAAACTTTCACACTCCCTCGAAAGAACTCCTCTCTAAGAAAAGCCAGCTCCTCAGAGAGCAGGCCCAACTCCGCAAAAAAGGCTCCCTCACCCTCATCATGGAAGAAAAAGAAGGGGATGCCTACGCCCACATTCTAGACCGGGGTGACTACTCTCTTGAGAAAGAAAAAGTTTACGCCGATATCCCAGAACTCTTTAAGAACGGAGAGTCCACTCATAAGAAATCTCGGAAAGACCTCGCTGACTGGCTCGTCTCTGAAAAAAATCCCCTGACTGCGCGAGTCACCGCTAACCGGATTTGGTACTACTTCTTCGGGCGCGGCATCGTGGAAACGAATGAAGACTTCGGCATCATGGGAGCTCGCCCCACCCACCCTGAACTCCTCGACTACCTCGCCCTAGAACTCATCGAAAATAATTGGGATCTTCAGCGCCTCATCAAGCTTATTACCGCTTCTGCCACCTATCAACAGGCAGAGAAAGTCACCTCTCTAAACCGCGAAAAAGATCAGGAAAACATCTACCTCTGGCGCTCACCACGTCACCGCATGGAAGCGGAGCAAATTCGCGATATGGCTCTCGCCGCCAGCGGCCTTCTCGTCAAAAAAATCGGAGGACCTTCCGTGAAGCCTTACCAGCCCGATGGCGTCTGGGAGTCCGTCGCGATGAAAAAGTCAAACACCCGTTACTACAAGCAAGATAAAGGAGATGCCCTCTACCGCCGCTCCCTCTACACCTTCATTAAAAGGTCTGCGGCCCCTCCCACCTTAGAGATCCTGAATGCACCAAACCGCGAGGTTTTCTGCGTCCGCCGTGATCGTACCAACACACCCCTCGCTGCCTTCGTCACCATGAATGATCCCCAGTTCATCGAAAGCTCCCGTGCCCTTGCCACCAGAGCACTGAAAGCCAACCACTCATTTAGCCAGCGCTTAGACCACATCACCCTAGCCCTCATGGCCCGCAACTTTAAAAATGAGGAACAAGAAGTGGTCAAGGCAGCCCTCCAGCAACACTTAGAACATTACCAAGAAAACCCACAACTCGCCGCCGATCTCCTCTCAGTAGGTGAAAGTAAAGCAGACTCCTCACTCGATCCGGCAGAACTCGCAGCCTGGACGCTCATCGCCTCCCAAATGTTCAACCTCGACGAAACCCTCACGAAATAGCGCCATGAAAAACCTAGCCGATTTTAACGCAGCCGTCTCCCGCCGCCAGTTCTTCCGTAAAAATGCCTGTGGCCTAGGCACCGCTTCTTTAGCGAGCCTCCTGCCCAGTCAGCTCAGTGGGCTAGCCCAAGGCGCGATCCCTAGTGAACTCCAGAAGGCCGCCCCTAAAGCTAAGCGCGTCATCTATCTCTCCATGCTCGGAGCACCCAGCCAGCTCGACATCTTCGACTATAAGCCAAAGCTTAAAGAGCGCTTTGCCGAAGATCTCAGCGGCTATCTTCAAGAACAAGGTCAGCGCCTCACCGGGATGACCTCAGATCAAGCGAAATTCCCGCTCGCCCCCTCTCTCTTTAAATTCAAACAACACGGGAAATCAGGCGCTTGGGTCTCAGAACTTTTCCCACACACGGCCAAAATGGTGGACGACATCACGATCATCAAGTCCATGCACACCGAGGCCATCAACCACGAGCCAGCCAATCAGCTCTGCTACACCGGGAGCCAACAAAACGGGAAACCCTCCCTCGGTTCTTGGCTCGCCTACGGACTAGGCTCTCAGAACCGAGACCTGCCTAACTTCGTAGTCCTCCATGCTCAGCACACCGGCCCCGGTAACGTGCAGGCCATCTCCTCTCGGCTCTGGGGATCTGGCTTCCTCCCCGGAAGACACGCCGGCGTGGCCTTCCGTCCCAAGGGTGATCCAGTCCTCTTCCTACGTGATGCTCCGGGCATAGACCGTAACCTACGCCGTAGTATGCTAGACAGCCTGAATACCCTGAACCAAAAATCATACGATGTGGTCGGCGACGCCGAGATTCAGACCCGGATGCAGCAATATGAAATGGCCTTCCGGATGCAAGCCTCCGTGCCTGAACTCTCTGACCTCTCATCTGAAGATGAGAAAATCCGGGAAATGTATGGCCCACAGTCGAAGACCCCCGGCTCCTTCGCCAGCTCCTGCATTCTTGCTCGGCGGATGATGGAACGTGGCGTGCAATTTGTCCAAATCTTCCACCGTGGGTGGGATCAGCATAGTAAGCTCCCATCTCATATTAAACCTCAGTGTGAAGACGTAGATCAACCTTGCTGGGCCCTCGTGCAGGACCTTAAGCAACGTGGGATGCTCGAGGACACCCTCGTGATCTGGGGAGGTGAATTCGGGCGGACTGTCTATTCTCAAGGCACTCTCACAGAGACCAATTACGGCCGTGACCACCACCCTCGCGCCTTCACCATGTGGATGGCGGGCGGAGGTGTGAAAGCGGGCGAGGTCTATGGCGAGACTGATGACTTCAGCTACAACATTACCGAAAAGCCAGTCCACATCAGTGACCTACACGCCACGATCCTCCACCAACTGGGCATCGACCACCACCAACTCACCTTTAAGTATCAAGGTCTAGACCAGAAGCTAACCGGAGTGAACCCTAC
>CALFVL010000077.1 GCA_937928425.1 uncultured Verrucomicrobiales bacterium | reverse complement strand
GGAGATTAAGAAGCTTACGTCCATTCTCCCCCGCCTCTTCGAGCTTCTCCCGTAGGTCATCTAGGAAGAGGGGGTTGAGAACTTTAAGGATATTAGGGACACTGGTGTAGTGCATCCCAAGGGAGCCGCGCTCTTCATCGTCTGCTACCGCTTGGATCATGGAGCCGAAGATGTCTGGATTAATCTGAGTCCAGTCTAGCTTGCCGACGTGGAGGAGGTAGGAGCGGGTGATCTTCCTAAAGCGTGGGACAGCGGGGCCGACGGTGGGATCAATGATCCGAAAGAGCTCGCCATTGACATAGGGGAACACATTGGCCCAAGAGCGGATCTTTTCTTTTTCCCGATCTCCGGGCTTGGTGTCCATGGAGCGGAAGAGCTCGGCAATAATCTCATGGGTATTGGAAGAGTCCCGCACACTCATCTGCTCCACGGTGGAGGTGAAGAGGTCATCGCCTAAAAAGATATCGGTGTCTTCGGCAAAGAAGCAGAAGATCAGGCGGGCCAAGAAGTGGTTGAGATCATGGCGGCGCTCGGCAGTGGCCCATTCGGGATTATCCTGTAGGAGCTCGATGTAGAGCTTGTTGAGGCGGCTGGTCGCCTTGATGTCGAAGGAGTTTTCTTTGATCGCCCGGACGGTGCTGATTCCCGCCAGCTCGAGAAAGAAGCCGAAGTGATTAGCAAAGTCTGGGAACGCGCAAGCAATGGTCCCGCCCCCTTCTAAGTCCTCAGCCTGAAATTCCACTCCATCGGTGGCTAGGGTGAACTTCGCTTTTTGCGTGGCCGTCGCTGGGCTCTCACGTAGCGCATCGAGCGTGGCCGCAAGCTCGCCCTCGTCACAGGTCTTGATATGGATGTTACCCCGCTGCAAGACGCCACCGAGATCCGACTTATTGGTCGTGCCGCTTTTGAGGCGTTTGATCGTGGTGGCCTTGTTTCCGAAAGCTTCAAGAAACGCGTATGGGAAGGAGTCAGCCTCGTATGGCTGCTCTGCGAGCAGGGAAACTGCTTCTTCGATTTCTACGGCGTTCATGTATTAAGAAAGGGACGAGGTCTTGAGGCTTACTTCTTCGCTCCTAGCATCGCTTAGGGCAGGTATTCACGAGGGATCTACCAATTGATCGGTGGGAGGTTTCTTCCTCCACTGCTAGGCTAGAGATTTGCCAAAAAACGTCAAAGTTTGTTATATGGAACATCTCAGGACGGGTGAGAATTTGACAAATTCCAGACTCGTCATCCTTACTTCTTACGACTTCTCCGGAATCCGTGGAGGCTCTGACCGATGAAGGTCTTAGGAAAGGTCTTCATGCCCGAGAAACCCAGTGGAATGTCCCGTCCATCATGTGGGATGTAGGCGGTGCCGAAGAGGTAGTCCCAGAGGCTGAGGGTGAGGCCGTAATTCATGCCGTAGCGGTGCTCGCTCGGCATTTCTTTGGCGTGGTGCCAGATGTGCATCTGCGGATTATTTAAGAGATACTTTAGAGGGCCGAGCGGGATACGAAGGTTCGAGTGATTAAAATGGCCGACGGCAGTAGTGAAGGCGTGGACGATGAAAAAATCTGTCACGCTAAAGCCGATCATGGCCAGTGGAAGGTATTCTAGGACGCGGTAGACGATGTTCTCTACCCAGTGGTAGCGCAGGTGTGCGGCGAAGCCCATCTGCTCTACCGAGTGATGGACTTTATGAAACTCCCAGAGCCAAGGGCTGCGGTGCAGGAGGCGGTGAACATTCCAGTGAACGAAGTCACGGATGATGAAGAGGGTGAAGAGCTGTAACCAGACCGGCCAGCTCTGGATCTCGATCGCCACCAGATGAGTGATCCCCACTGCACTGAGAGCCTCACGAAAGTAGAGGACTAGGACCTCAGAGGCGGCGTGGTAGATGATGAGCGAGAAGAGGAAGAAGTTAAAAAACATGTAGAAGGCATCCAGCCAGAAGTCTTTCCGGAAGCGGGGCTGCCCTTTACGCCACGGCTTCAGCAGTTCTAAGAGGAAGAAGCAGCCAGAGAGGGCGAGGAGCCAGTAGAGGTAATTCGTCCAGCCCGGATGGGTCAGTTCATGCCAGAGATACTGCGCATAGCTGGTGTAGGAGTCGCGGATGATCGAGAGGACTTCAGGCATTTTAGGAAGAGCGAGTCAGTAAACAGAGATTAATAGAGAAAGGGAATGATCCGCTTGGTCTCCTGAGTGTAGGCGAGGTATTTCTGGGGCTCCCGCAGTTTCCAAAGCTTCTCTTCAAAGTGCATCTTAGTGAGAAAAATCCCCATTAGGATGATCCCTAATGAGCTGGCCAAGATTTTTTCTGGGCTGGCTAGGACGAGGGCGAGAGCGAGTAGAAGGACCGAAAAATACATGGGATGTCTCAGGTAACGATAAAGCCCCCGCTCGCAGAGACAGGCACTCGCCTTAGGCTCTGGACGGGTCCGAAAAGTCTTAAGACCCAGCATGAAGAGGGTGTGGAAAAATAGCAGGAGTCCGAGGAGTGCGAAGATGGACAAAGCAGCCCGCTCCCATAGTCCGGACCAGCCCAGGAAGATCAAGCCTCCTAATACAAGCATCTGGACCGTCACAAGACTCCGGCTCAAGAGAGGTGAGATCATTCCGCGCGATTTACCGGGAGTTCTGCCTCAGTCCACCCGAGAAAACCCGCTTTAAGGTGGTACACTTTCCGAAAGCCTAGTTCTTTCCAAAGCGCCAATGATTTTCCGCTCCGGAATCCACTGCGACAGTGTAAGAGGTAACTTTTACTGCGGTCCAACTGAGCGAGTTTCCCCTTAAAGTCCCTGCCATTCACATCAAGGTTCAACCCGCCAGAAAGGTGACCTTTGGCAAATTCCTTAGCAGTGCGGACATCGACCACCACGATCGTGGGATCTTTCCTGAGTAAAGCTGCGGCCTCTCTGGGAGTCACTTCTACGACTGACGACGCGGATTTTTCCTGATCGGCAAGGACAAGCTGCCCCCCTACTAAAAAAGTAAGAAGAAGATGTAAAATAAGGTTAGAGGGATTTTTCATAAAAATGATGGGTGGAATTGCTGATCTTGATGACTTCAGAGGGACTTTCCACAAATTAAGCTCAGCCCTCCAGAAAACAAGGGCCCTCTTCGAGAGCGATAAGACCAGCCAAGCTTAGCCCTCTCCTTGAGGATTCCTATGAAAGGGTAAGCTGCTTTTCGGCTCATTTTGAAAAAATCCTTAATGAGTAAAATCTCGGCTAAAAAATCCCTCATTCTTCGTTCCATCCCTCTTGCTTCTCGCGCTGGTCCAGTATATCCCCCTTTTTCCGTCACAGAATTACGGAAAAATTTCATGATTAAGTGGATTCTTCAAAAAATCGTTGGCTCGAAAAATCAACGTGAGCTCAAGCGCATGCAGCCTCTAGTGGCTCGGATTAACGAGCTCGAGGAGCAGTATCAGCAGGAATCCGAAGAGGAGCTTCTGGCCCGTGTCCAAGGCTGGCAAAAACACCTACACCGCTACCTGCCTCTCGAGTTACCGACGAAGCGCGAGCTCGAACTGATGGAAGATAGCCTCGTCGCAGAGGTGGCACAGGGGCTGATGAATCGCCTCGATTCGCTGCGTGAGGAATTTCCCTCGCTGCCTTCAGAAATCGGCTCACTTGAAGACATCGCCACTGCGAAGATCGCTTTCTCTGAGATCGAAGATCAGTTTCCAGCAGCCCGTGATAAATACCTCGATCAGATTCTCCCCGAGGCCTATGCCTCAGTGAAAAATGCGGCCCGGCGCCTCTGTGGAACTGAAGTGGAAGTGGTGGATAATATGCTCCCGTGGGACATGGTGCACTTCGACGTCCAGCTCGTGGGAGGTATCGCCCTGCACCGTGGCATGATCGCCGAGATGCAGACTGGTGAGGGGAAAACTCTCGTGGGAACCTTGCCTGTTTTCCTGAATGCGCTAACAGGCCTAGGGGTGCACGTGGTGACTGTGAATGATTATCTAGCTCGCCGTGACTCTGAGTGGATGGGTGCCGTTTTTAAGTATTTAGGGCTGAGCATCGGCGTGATTCAAAATTCTCAACACCCCGTGCTGCGCCGTGAGCAGTATCAGTGTGACATCACTTACGGGACGAACGCCGAATTCGGCTTCGACTACCTCCGTGATAATGGGATGGCGGGGACACCCGCAGATCAGGTGCAGCGCGGACACTACTTCGCGATTGTCGATGAGGTGGACTCCATTCTTATCGATGAAGCACGCACTCCCCTCATCATCTCTGGTCCAGCGGTGGTTTCTAATACTGAGGAATACAAGCGCTACTGCAATATCATCGAGAAGCTCGTCAAGAAGCAGAACCACCTCTGTAATGATCTGGCAGCTGAGGCTAAGAAAGCGATCGAGGAAGGTGACGAAGATGTCGCAGGGCGAGCCCTCTTTAAGATCAAGCTAGGCCAGCCACGTAATCGCCAGTTCATGCGCTTCATGGAGGATCCTGACACGCGCCGCCTGATCGAGAAAACCGAGCTCACCTTCTACCAAGACGCTCAGAAAAAAGATCTCTACGCCATTAAAGAGGAGCTCTATTTTACGATTGATGAAAAGGGGCATGATGCCGACCTCATGGAGTTAGGCCGCGAGTTTCTCTCACCAGATGAGCCCGAGGCCTTCGTCATTCCTGACCTCGCCGAGGCCTTCGCGGATGTCGATGCCAATGCGGAACTCAGTGACGATGAGCGCCTTGCTAAGAAGGAGGAAATTCAGGGTAAAATGGATTCGCAGGGCACTCGGGTGCACGCCATTTCACAACTCCTTAAGGCTTATTGCCTCTATGAGAAGGATAACGAGTATGTCGTGAAGGACGGTAAGGTCGTGATCGTCGATGAAAATACTGGTCGCGAGATGGCAGGTCGGCGTTGGTCCGATGGCCTACACCAAGCAGTGGAGGCTAAGGAGAGCGTGGAAGTGGAGCGTGAGACCCAGACTTACGCCACCATCACCATTCAGAACTACTTCCGCCTCTACGAAAAACTCGGTGGGATGACCGGAACCGCAGAAACCGAGGCTGCGGAGTTTCATGATATTTACGATCTGGATGTCCTCCCGATCCCGACTCACCGCCCGAATCAGCGCAAGGATGCGAATGATCAGGTCTTTAAGACACGGCGCGAGAAGTTCAATGCGGTCGTCGCTAAGATCGAGGAATGCCATAAGGAGGGACAGCCTGTTCTGGTCGGCACGGCCTCAGTGGAAGCCTCTGAGACTCTCGGGCGTATGCTCCAGCGCGCTAAAATCCAGCACTCTATTCTAAACGCTAAGTATCACTTACAGGAGGCTGAGATCGTCAAGGCCGCCGGACAGCTGGGTGCAGTCACCGTGGCTACTAATATGGCAGGACGTGGCACCGATATTAAACTCGGTGAGGGCGTGACTGAAGCTGGTGGACTCTATGTCATAGGAACCGAGCGGCACCAGTCTCGTCGGATCGATCGCCAGCTACGAGGACGCTGTTCCCGTCAAGGTGACCCCGGTGCTTCCCAGTTCTTCATCTCCTTTGAGGATGACCTGATGCGGAATTTCGCGGCAGCGGATCGCATGACGAATATGATGGAGCGCTTCGGCATGGAAGATGGCGAGGCCCTAGAGCACAAGTGGCTGAACCGCTCCGTAGAAACCGCACAAAAGCGAGTGGAGCAGATGTACTACCGCCGCCGCAAGTATGTTCTGGACTTCGATGATGTCATGAACCGCCAACGTGAAGTCGTCTACGGTTACCGGAATCAGGTCATCAATGCAGAAGACCCCCGCGAGCTCATCATGGAATTACTGGCCCGGATCGTCCCCGCTCAAGTGACCCACTATATGGAGGAGCGGGATGATGGTCAGCCGGACTTCGTAGAGCTTCTCAACTGGGTGAATAAGACCTTCCCACTCCACCTCACCTTAGAGGATGCACTCTTTGAAACTCGTGATGCAGACGGCAATGCGAAGTTCCTTCTCGAGGGAATCCATGCGGCCTATGAGCGTAAGATTCAGATGGAGAATCCTGAGCATCTCGATCCCTTAGAACGCCACATCATCCTTAATGCGATCGACCAGAAGTGGCAAGAGCACCTCTACGCCATGGACTCCCTACGCGAAGGAGTGCAACTACGGGCCCAAGGTCAAAAGGACCCACTCGTAGAGTATAAAATGGAGGCTTATAAACTCTTCACCGCGCTCATGGATACCATCGACGATGGCTCCGTGCATAATCTCTTCCGCTTCACTACGGTGCAGCCGATCGATCCTGTCCTTACAGATCCTGGCCAGCTTAGCTCCAGTGATGATGGAATGGAAATGGGCATAGGGAACATGGCAGTTTCAGGTTCCTCGAGTGTGGTCGCAGAAGATGGAAGTGCCGCTGATGAGAGTAAGTTGAAACTAAACCTCCCTAAGCGCCGCCCCATCCCGAAAGTGGGCCGGAATGAGCCCTGCACCTGTGGGTCAGGGAAGAAATTTAAGGCCTGCTGTGGGCGCGCCAGCGAGTAAGCTGACTCGTGATCTTTCTTTTCCAAAAGCACTCTCGCCTCGCGTGTGGGAGTGCTTTTTTTAGAGCATTAATTTCCAGTTGCCTCTCTCACCGCCCACGCCAAGCTTAGTCTAGTAGTTCATGAGCCGCCAAAAAGACCTCGCCACCCGCACGGCCCACGTTCTGCGTGAGGCTGGGCACATGGTCTACTTCGCAGGGGGTGCCGTGCGCGACCAGCTCCTCGCTAAGGAGCCTAAGGACTACGATCTAGCCACCTCAGCCCGTCCAGAGGAGGTGCAGGCACTTTTCACAAATTCTGATGCGGTGGGGGAACACTTTGGAGTCATCATCGTGAAGGATGAGGGCGAGGTCATCGAGGTGGCCACCTTCCGCACCGATGGTTCTTATAAAGATGGTCGCCATCCCGAGGCAGTCCAGTTCTCTTCTCCTGAGGAAGATGCCCAGCGCCGTGATTTCACCATCAATGGCCTTTTTCAAGACCCCTTCAGCGGTGAAATTATCGACCATGTGAACGGGCGTGCTGATCTAAAAAATGGCATTCTCCGTGCGATTGGCGAAGCACAGGAACGCTTCGAGGAAGATGCCTTACGCCTCCTGCGAGCCATCCGCTTCGCCACCCTGACCGGATTCACGATCGAAGAAAAAACTTGGACTGCCCTACGAGAATGCGCTCCCCTACTCTCGCAAATTTCCCCCGAGCGCGTGCGTGATGAATTCTCCCTCATCATGCTAGCTGAGGAGCGTGCCCGTGGGCTAGACCTTCTGGTGGAGTCAGGACTGATCAAAGAATTCCTCCCTGAAGTACTGGACCTCATAGGCTGCGAACAACCTCCACAGTGGCACCCTGAGGGCGATGTTTACGTCCACTCGCGCATCGCTCTCTCTCTGCTAAAGGCCCCTCCCCTGCACCTTGCCCTCGCCGTCCTCCTTCATGACATCGGGAAACCTCCGACCCAAGCTTGGGACGATGAGGCCCAGCGCTTCCGCTTCAATGCCCACGATAAAGTCGGCGAGAAAATGGCCCAGAAAATCCTCCGCCGCTTACGCTACCCGAACCACACGGTGGATGAGGTTAGCTTCATGGTCTCACGCCACATGAAATTCATGCACGTAAAAGAAATGCGCACCGCTAAGCTGAAACGCTTCATGGCCGCAGAGTGCTTCGAGATGGAGACTGAGCTGCACCGAGTGGACTGTGATAGTAGTAATGGCTTCCGCGAGAATTATGACTTCGTGCGCCAGAAAAGGGAGGACTTTGCTAAAGAACCACTCATTCCTGCGCCTCTCCTTTCCGGCCACGACCTTATCCAAGATTTTGACGTGCCCCACGGGCCTGAGATTGGCAAACTGCTCACCGCTGTTCAGACTGAGCAGCTAGAGGGCAGGCTTTCTGATAGAGACTCCGCATACGCCTTCGTAAAAGAAACACTTTCCAAATGAGCAGCATCCCTACTGAACACGACGATCCTATTAATGCCCAAATCCTAAGCGTCTCGGAGGACCTCGTCTCTGGTTTCCAAGAAGACCCCTTTTCTGTGATTGCCAAAGAATCTGGGGTAGAGCTCCCAGTCGTCTTAGAGCGGATTCGCGCCATGCTTGAGGCAGGGGTAATCCGCCGAGTGCGCCAGACTATGCTAGCGACGAAACTCGCCCACGGGGCTCTAGTGGCATGGCGACTCCCAGAGGAGAAGCTAAATGCCGCCTTCGACTTCATGGCTCAGAAAGACCCCTTTAGTGGGCACGTCGTGATTCGCTCGACTGATGGCCAGATCTCTGGAGCAGGGTACCGCCTCTGGACCACCCTTAAAGTTCCTCAGGGTGAATCCCTGCAAGAGCATGGCGAGGTCTTAAAGCGGCTCGTAGGGGCAGATGAATTCATCCTCATGCCGGCGAATGGTGTCTTCACCCTCGGAGTGGGCCACGTCCGCCGTAAGGGGCTAGAGCCCGGCGCAAAGCTGGACGTGGCAGCTGAAATGATGACCACGACCGTAGTAGATCTCTCTCAGGATGAGTGGGATGTCCTCCTCGCCTTGAAGGAAGAACTCAGGCCAGAGGAGATCATTCAGAATTGCTGGGATGCACGTGCGGACATCGCAGGAGTGAGCCTAGAACGCTTCTATGAGATTTCCCGTACTCTCGACCGTAAAAAAGTGATCGGCCGTTTCTCGACCTTCCTAGAACACGTCAAACCTTCTGATACTGGGAAGCGGGTCACTCGCTTCAATGGGCTCTTCCACTGGGCCGTCCCGAAGGGGCGCGAGGTGGAAGCAGGTAGCGAAGTGGGGCGCCACCACTGCATGACGCATGCTTACTGGCGCGAGGGAGGTCCACAGTTTGGCAATGTTAATGTCATGGGAGTGGTGCATGGAACTGAAAAAGATAAGGTGATGGAGCATAAGGCCGCCATTGATAAACACCTCGAATCTATCGGCATTCCCGTGAGCTACACCAATGTCTTCTGGGGTGGGCGTTCTGAAATTAAGCCCTCAGAAATATCTCCTAAAGTTTACCGCGAGTGGCATGAGAAATACGCTCAGTAAAGCGCCAGCCTCTAAGCATGTGTGCAGTCCTGCACGGCGCTCTTAATCTGAGTGTGAGTGAATTGAAAACCACTCTCCAAGAGTTTCTCTGGTATAGCACGAGTGCTAGCGAGCAGCCCTTCTTTTGCAAATTCGCCGAGAGCGAGGCGGAGCGCGAAGGCCGGTGCGGTAAAAATAGTAGGACGGGCTAAGACTTCTCCTAGCACTTTTGTGAAATCACGATTCGTTACCGATTCTGGCGCAACAAGATTGACTGGGCCAGATAGACCACCCTCTAAACAGTGAATGATGGCGCGGATTTCATCATCCAGATGGACCCATGGCATCCACTGTTTCCCACTCCCTAACTTTCCCCCTAGCCCGAGTTTAAAAACCCGTGATACCTTTTGCCATGCTCGCCCGCCACGCCCTAGGACAACCCCCGTTCTAAGCTGACAGACCCGGACCCCCATGGCCCCTTGAGTCACTCCTTCCCAATCACGGCAAAGCTCTGCTAGGTATCCCTGCCCCACGCCAGCAGATTCAGGTAATTCTTCTTCTCCACGGTCTCCGTAAAAACCGGTTGCAGAGGCATTAAGGAGCACCTGCACTTCTGAAGTGGCTAGTGAGTTCACCAAATTTTTGCTTAGATCAACTCGGCTCTGGCGGAAGGCCACCTTACGCGCCCTCGTCCACCGCTGGTCAATCGCTTCCCCCGCTAAGTTCACCACGGCACTTAGGCCAGCTAGATCGATCTCTCCCTCTCCAGTCCACTGGCGCCACTCTAGTCCAACATGGGAGCGCGATGATCTCGATGATCTAGAAAAGGCGACGACTTCATAACCCTTCTCTAAGAGGGCACTAGCGAGATGCTGACCGAGCCATCCTGAAGCTCCGACAATCCCAATTTTCTCCGCTTTTAACATAGTCCATCATCCTACTCTGATTAGATGACAAATCCAGCGAATCCTATGGACAGTTTTCACCCCACTTTCTAGCCTCCTCCCACCCCGATGCGCTCTTCACTTTTCTTCCTAGCTCTGACCCCATTTTGGGGCTTTGGCCAAGAGGAAATTCCCTCTCCTTTCCCTCAGATCCCTCCCCCTCTCGGTTCTCTTCCCCCAGCTCCTGATGAGAGTCCTCCTCTCCCAGACGTCTTTGAGCAATTTCCACTCAAGCCGATCACCCCACCTCAGCCTGGGGACGATGCCCTTATTGACGTCCTTCAGGGCGATTCTAAGAAAAAGGCCGAGGTGGCACTCCCTCAGAATGTCCAGATTGAAGGGCTCTCTCCGAGCCTCGAGAGTATCAACGGAGAGCTCATTTTCCGATACAAGGGAAAGGTCAAAGTCGTAGCCGATAATGGCCTCCAAATCTTCGCCGATCGGGCTGACCTAAACTCTAAAAAACAGGAGGTGAAACTAAGCGGAAATGTCAGTGTCTATCAAAGTGGACTGGTCTACCGTGGAGAATCTGCGACTTACCATCTCGATAGCCAAGACATCGACACCAGCCACTTACGACTCGCTCTGAATCCCGTCCTAATGGAGGCTGGGGAGCTTAAAAAAGTCGAGCAAAACGGACGCACGGTTTTTGTGGGGGAGAACTCAGGAATCACCACGCATGATGTCGAAAACCCTGATTTCTGGCTCCGTTCTAAAAAAACGACAGTCATCCCCGGTGACCGAGTCATCTTCGACGACTTCACGCTGGAGGTGGGGAATCGCAAGCTCTTCTGGCTCCCTTACCTCTCTCAACCCCTCGATGCAAATCTCGGTTACCTTCCTAGTCCCGGCGGGCGGACGAACCTTGGACTATTTCTTAAGAACCGCTATGGGGTTTTACTCGGAGGGGAGCGTGATCCTGAGACTGGTGAGAACAAGGATGCTTGGCTTCTTTCCCAATGGCATGCCGATATTTACACACGAAGAGGACTAGGCCTCGGGGTCGACTTTTCTGACACTCGACTCCATAAGAAGGATCAATTCGGCTACCTCCGGCTCTACTACATTTACGATTTTGACCCTGATGTGGAACGGAGTGGAGTGGACAGGGGTAGCATTGACCCGAACCGTTTCGCAGTGGAATTCGCCCATCGGATTCCACTGTGGGAAAGCCCAAGTGCGAAGTACACCTTAGATGCCAATCTTACGCTTCTTAGTGATGAGAACTATCTAGAGGACTTTGACCCATCCCTATTCCGCGTCAACCCAGAGCCGGACAACTATCTGGGAGTTATCCGCCGTTCTGCAAAGAGCCAGACGGCACTCGGGGCCCGAGTCCGGCTGAATGATTTCTACCAAAGCAACACCCAGCTTCCTGAACTCAGCCATGATTGGGTCCGCCAGCCCCTCTTCGATAGCTCGATTCTCTACGAGAGCCAGACATCGCTCGGTTTTTATGAAGAACGCCTAGCTGATTTCCAGCTCGATAGCCTCCGTAGTGAGGCAGACGCACTACTTCCGGGAGATCCCCGCTTAGGTGAAGTCGAGCGCCTTTTAGAAGATCGCGGCTTCGCCCGTTTTCATACCTTCCATGAACTCTCTCGGCCGACCAAGCTAGGGCATGTGAACATCATCCCCCGTATCGGAGCAGGACACACGAATTATCAAGCAGTCCTAGGACCAGATAGCTCGACGAGCCGCACTCATCTGTCAGCAGGGATCGACCTCTCGACTAAACTCACTCGCTTATATCCTAACATTAAAAGCCATAAATGGGGGCTCGATGCCGTGCGCCATATCATCGAGCCATACGCTTCTTTCAATTGGCTTTCCACTGATGAGCTGGACTCTTCTTTCGGCCGCATCGATCGGCTCACGCCCACGACTCGCCCACGTTCTCGTCAAGTGGGTCGCTTCACGGCGATTGATGATCTTGAGGACTGGAGTGTTCTGCGCCTCGGGGTGCGTAACCGGATCGCGACTCGGCGTGACGGAGGCACTCACGACTGGCTCACGCTTGACACTTATATTGACGCCTTTTTTGAAGACCCAGAATTCGATCGCGAATTCTCTAACCTCTACAATGACCTACGCTGGAATCCGACCCCATGGTTCGAGCTCGATTTAGAAACTCAATTTCCCATTTTTTCTGACTCAGATTTTAATGAAGTTGCGCTTTCCTTCCGCTTTATGCCGAGTGCCGACTTTGAGTTCAACATCGACTACCGGCACCTCGACAGCCATCCCATCCTCAGGGATTCTGACCGTATCGTGCTAGAAAGCTTCGCCCGCTTGAACGAGTATTGGGGAATCGGAACTCATCACCGGATCGAATTAGAAGATAACAGCTTGGAGCTGCAACAATACAACATTCATTACGACTTCGATTCCTTCGTAGGATCAATCGGATTTTTTCACCGGAATAATCAGCGGGAGGATGAATATGGTTTCATTCTTAGCTTCGGGATTAAGGAAATCCCCAGCCTTTCCTTGCCAATTGAAATCGGCGCGGAATAATTCTTCCATGAGCAATTTTTCAGCACCTGATTTTCTCAAACAATTAAAGTGGCGTTATGCCACCAAGCAATTTGACGCGTCTAAGAAGATTCCTCAAGACCTTTGGGAAGCGTTAGAAGACTCACTCATTCTCACCCCCTCTTCATTCGGCCTTCAGCCTTGGCACTTCTTCGTCATCGAGAACCTAGAACTCCGTGAGAAGCTTCAAGCCCACTCCTGGGGGCAGGCTCAGGTGACGGAGTGTTCTCACTTTCTAGTCCTAGCTTCTCGTCGCTCAGTGGGAGAGGAAGAGATCGACCAATTTTTAAAGCACAGTGCGAAGTTAAGAGGAGAGGAAATTGAAAGTCTCACCCCTTACCGAGATATGATGAGTGGCTTCATCGGGCACATGGATGAGTCCCAGAAAGCTCAGTGGGCGAAGTTACAGACCTACATCGCCTTAGGCCAGCTCATGACGAGTGCTGCGACACTCGGGATAGACGCCTGCCCCATGGAGGGGATCGATGCAAATGAGTATGATGCCCTTCTTGGTCTTCCGGAAAAAGGGCTGAAAACCTCAGTCGCATGCGCCCTAGGATACCGGGCTGAGAGTGATAAGTATGCCAGCGCAGCGAAGGTGCGCTTCGAGAAGGATCAGCTACTGACCCGCCTGTGAGATTTCATGGTAGTGCTTCTTGAAGGCTGGCTTCTCCGCAGCCACATAGCCGGCTGATTCATTAAATACGACGCGTGAAATTTCATCGAGGGCTGCATTGTTCTTCCTCTTCCCTCGCAGACCAAGCTGGATCGTATCGCGGCTTTTACTATAGTTCACGTCAATTGCGCTCCGGAGATGGGCGAGGGCCTCACTCTCTGGGACTGAAAGCTTCGCGACATAGTCTGAATTATCCACGATTTTCTTAAGGATCTCATCCCTTTGTAAAACAGCCTCGAAGCTCCCCATCCACTCCTTTACCACTCCTTCTTCAACGTTTTTAACCGAGAAGCCAATCCCCCGAAAACCTACGGCATTCATTTTCTTCGTATAAAAGGCTAAGGCACCCAGTCCTAAAATAAGAAGAGTGAAGATGGTCAAAATGGCGAGTTTCTTACTGCTCATGGAGTTGAGTTATCATTTCTTACCCGCGAGGTCAGGAACTTTTTCCAGCAAAGCAAAGTTCTTGCCTCACTTGCAGCTCTCCCCCACCGTCCTAAGTCATGGAATTTCCTGCCAGCTCGGCTCAGATAGAGACGCTCAGTCACGACTTTGATAGCATTTTTGACCCGATTGAGAACTCTCCAGTCATCAGCGCTCAGATCTGGGTGGAGACCGGTTCTCAGCATGAAAGTGCCCTAGCCGGATCAGGAATTTCTCATCTCCTAGAGCACATGGTCTTTAAAGGGACTGATCGCTTCACCGGTGAGGCTCTTTCTAAAGAGGTGCAGGCCGCTGGTGGGCAGTGGAATGCTTACACGAGCTTCGACCGTACCGTTTACTACATCGATGGGCCTAGTAAATCTCTGGATCTCTTCCTGTCTGCACTCATCGAGATGGTCTTCCGCCCGAGCTTCCCTGAAGGGGAATATGAAAGGGAAAAGGATGTGATCCGCCGGGAAATCGCGATGGGGTTAGACGATCCTGACTCCGTAGCTTCCCAGCTCCTCTTTCGCACGAGTTTTCAGCATGATCACCGCCGCCACCCTGTCATCGGCCACCGCGACCTCTTCGATGCTATCACTTATGAAGAGATGAAGAATTACCACGCCGCGAGATACCGCCCCCAGCATTCTTTCCTCGTCCTCTCAGGTGGGTTTGATCTTAGTCAGGCACGTGAGATCATCACTCGTGAACTGGCTAAAGGGCTTCGCCCTCCTGCAGCTTTCCCCATCTTTTCTCCCGAGGAACCCCGCCAGATGGGACCTCGCCGAGCACAGCTTCCCTTCGCCATTCCCAGCACTCACCTTAGCCTCACCTGGCAAATTCCAGGCCTGACTCATCCCGACTCACCTGCACTAGAACTCCTCTCAGTCGTCCTCGGAGGAGGTCAATCTTCCCCTCTCTACCGGACGATTCGTGAAGAGAAAAACCTTGCACATTCTATCGGTGCTTACACTTGGATGCCCAGTGTCGGCCCCGGTATCTTCACTGCCTACGCTGAGGTGGAAGCTGATAAGGCGGAACTCGTAGAAGATGAGATCATTGAACAAATTTCACTTCTTTGCCGAGCGGATCTCACACGGGCTATTCCGCGGGCCTTCCGCCAGATCGCTTCGCAACAGTTTAAAACTTTAACGACGGCGTCAGGACGCGCTTCTGATCTAGCCTCGAACTGGCACGGCGCTCGCGATCTAAACTACACACGCAGTGCTCTTGAGAAACTGTCTCAGCTTACGAGGGACGATCTCCACCGAGTTTCCGAGACGTACCTCACTCCAGAAAACCTCAGTGTTACCAGCCTTATTCCAGAGGACTCCTCTTCTCAGAACACCCTAAGTAAAGCCCCTTCTCAAAAGGGTCCACTCATCGAACACCAGCTCTCTAACGGAGTCCGAATCATCCTACAACGTGACCCTAGTGTCCCTGTCGTCTATAGCCAAAGCGCACTTCTCTCCGGTAGCCTTTCTGAAACACCTGAGAGTGCAGGCTTGAATAGTCTCCTCTCCCGCGTCCTTACTAAGGGCACGACTTCCCAAGATGCGCTCCAGATCGCCGAGACGCTAGAAGACCTTGGAGCCAGCCTCCGTGCTTCTGTTGGTAATAATACCTTAACACTCTCCTCATACTGTCTGCGCGAGGATCTCCCCACCATCATCGAACTTCTCGGTGAGGTCATCTGCGAACCTAGCTTTCCGACAGATGCAATCGAGCGCGAGCGAGGCGCTATGATTTCTAGCCTTAAGGAACTTCTTGAAGATCCCGCCAGTCGGGCCTTTCGTGAAATGCGATCACAGTTATGGGATGGTCAAGGCTACGGAATCCCAACCTCTGGGAGTGCCGCTTCTTTAAATACAATTGATCAGGCGACAATCAGAGCTCAACACAGCCGCTATTTCACTGGGGCTAATCTCGTTTGCGCCTTCTTTGGTGATCTCGATCCAGAGCAAACCATTTTAGCCCTTGAAAATTCTCTAGGAAAACTTCCCGTAGGTTCCGCTCCCGATTTTCCGAGAAAACTAGCTGCACAAGCAGGTGAGCACACTCTCACTCTAGATAAGGAGCAAGCCGTTTTAGCGATTGGATTTCCTGGTCTCGCGCAAGATGACCCACGGCGTTTCGCGCTGGAGCTGATAGACGCGTACTGCTCAGACATGGCGGGCCCTCTCTTCACTCGTATCCGTGAAGAACTTGGCCTCGCCTACTATGTGAGCACCTCACAATTTCTTGGGCTGAATACTGGCCTCTTTGCCTTTTACCTCGGAACTGCACCTGATCAACTTAAGCTCGCTCGGCAGGAACTTCAGGGTGAAATCGATAAGCTTGTCACCCACGGTATCCCCTCTGAGGCCTTAGCGCGAGTTAAGGCGAATACAGAAGCCAGCGAGGCACTTAGAAATCAAAGTCCCTCGAACCGCGCTAGTATGGCGGCAATCGATGTCCTCCTCGGTCAAAGTGCCGACCAGCATCTCACGCAAAGTGCGCGCCTCCATTCGGTCACCTCCACGGAGATTCACGAACTCGCGCAGGAACTATTCACTAAAGAAAAAGCCAATATTGTGACAGTCTCACCGAGGGGTTAGAACCTCTGCATGTGCTCCTCCAAAACTGGTAGCAAGCGCTCAGTAAAGTCCGTGGCGCCTTCTTGGGTAAAATGAAACAAGGTGTCGGCAAACAACTCCTCCTCATCTGAGCAGCCCATTCTTGCAGTCCTAAGAATGCGCACCCCACTCAGTGTTTTTTCTAGCTCGTTTAGAAACTCCTCCTTCGCCTCACGGTTTTTTTCTAAAAGCGAGGAATCCGTCAGCTCAATCGGGAGAAGGTAGCACAAGTTCACGCCCTTCTCTGCACAACATTTCCCCCAAGCTCGCAGGACTTCTTTAACCTCCGCTAATTCTGGCCCCGTTATCTCAAAGCTTTCACTCGTCGGCTCTGGGTGGTCTCTCCCTGAAGTTACGATCAGCCCTCTCGCCCTCCGGTCACCAGTGCCATAACGGAAGCTCGGCATCCTCAAGGCGAATTTCCCCCCGAGGCTCATCAGGTGATTAAAGCCTGGGCGCGTTGCTTCGATAAATTCTGCCACCTTGAGCCCTTCATTCAAGGCTAAGGCCATACGCGCGCCCGCCTTAGAATACCTTTGTTGCGCCTTAGCCTCACTGACAAATAAGGTTGGGTTAGCAATGAGGACAAGCAGGTCTCCTCGCTGTGCATGCTTCAGGCTTTCATCCATAAAAACCCGCATCCCCATCTGCCGCGTTCCTCCTAAATTATAACTCGCTTGTCCGCTTGCCTCTGTAAACCGCGTGGCATCTATCCCAAACGAGCAGGAAGAATCCCCAGTAAAAATTACTTTAAACTTCGCTGTCTCTCTTCCTAATTCCTCGCGCCGTTCCTGAAACGCGGCCAGCCAGAAACGAGTCTCCGGCTCGAAATACCTCGCATAGATCCACCCCACCGCGATCGAACACACAAGGGCAATTAGGTAGGCCCACAGCCAGCGCCTAGAAATTAAAGTAGATGAACTCATGGTAAGTGGTAGGCTGGAAAAGATAGATCATCACGATCATGATCAGGCAAGAAACTCGATGGGTGAGGAGAGCATAAGGCTTTTTCAAGCTAAGCCCCTCAAGTGCGATCATCATGCTACAGAGTCCGAGAATTCCAGCGGAGACGACCAGCGCACTCTTACTAGGAAAGGCTGCTAGGACGGCCTCGAGGTGCACAAGGGTGTAAGAAAACGGATTAAACAGAGTCCCTAATTTCTCAAAAAGAACGCTGCTATCTCGCTCAAAAAAGAAAAGCCAACTCAATGCAACTAAAGCCAGATGAAGCACCCAAGCCAGCGACTTAGGGAGGCCAAAGCGTGACCAAGGGGGAAGTAAGATTAAAAGCCCATGGAACAGACCCCATAGCACAAAGTTCCAACCAGCTCCATGCCAGACTCCTGAGACTGCAAAAACTAAAAGGAGGAGTGCCGGGCGCCAAGAGGAGCGATTCCCTCCCAAAGGAATGTAGAGATAGTCACGAAACCACTGGCTGAGCGAAACATGCCAATGACGCCAAAAGTCACGGAAATTATTAGTCCAATACGGGCTCAAAAAATTCAATGTTAGTTTAATCCCCAGACCATAAGCTAGTCCGTAAGCGATAAAACTATAACCCGCAAAGTCATTATAAATACGGAATGAGAAAAAGAGACACTCTAAGCCAACTAAGAAAGGATTCCCCACATCAATCACCACGGCGGCTGACTCAGCGGCAATATTCTCCGCTAAAATAAGCTTCATAAAAAGCCCTAGCACGATCCAACGCAGTCCATACTCGATCGCTTCCCAATCTAACTTAAAGCGAAAGTCCCTCACCTGTGGGAGCAAGTCACTTCGGCGCTCAATCGGCCCAGCGACAATCTGGGGAAAAAAAGACGCGAAGTTTAGGCAGTCTAAAAATGAAGGGAGTTTCTCCCGCCCCTTCACCGTATCAATGACTAAGCCCACCATCTGAAAACTATAAAATGAAAGCCCCACCGGAATCACCAGATCTCCAAGTAAACTCGGAACAGCTCCCATGATCTGCGAACTCAGGAAGGGTGCATATTTGTAAAACACCAAAGGGGTGAATTGGAGAATCACCACCACTCCCACTGAGAACCTAGAACTCACCCCACGCACTAGGGCTAAATAAGTCACGCCGAACACAAAGAGAAAGACCCCAAGAGTCAAGCCACTCTCCAGCCCCAACAGACTCAGACTCAAGAGCGCTAAGAGTCCACGATCCAGCAGTGCCCATCTTCTGAAACGAAGGATCAAGGTAATGCAGAACAGCCCGAGCAGAAGGCTGAGCCAAAAGCCCGGCTGAGAAAAGTTCATCTGCGGCTGAGAGTAACGCAGCCTTAACGCTTAGCGGAAGATTTTCTTCATCCACTCGAATAATTCATGACTGGGCATCTACAGGCGGCAGAGACTCTTCCCACTTCACCCCTTAGTGATGACCGAAAACGTGAATGCCGGTAAGATGACCTAAACTCCCTAAAAACACTGCACTCAGTGCCACCGCTGGCAGCTTTTGCTCACTCGCTGGACCTGAGCTCGGCGCTCACAATTCGGCATATCAAATCTTTCCTTCCTATGACATCGCGATGAAACTCCCCCCATGATCGAGCTCATCCACTCCGACTGCCTTAGCGGAATGCGGAACTTACCTGCGGGCTCTATCGATCTCGTCGTCACCTCTCCACCCTATAACATCGGCATCGACTACGGTACCTACAATGACAACTCTGACCGCTCCTCATTCATCCAATGGTGCCAGAAATGGGCTCTAGAGGTCAAACGAGTCATGAACGATGAAGCCTCCTTTTTTCTCAACGTCGGCGCCTCTCCCTCAGACCCTCTCCTCCCACATCAGCTCGTCTTAGCACTCTGCGAATCCACCCCAGAGTTCACCCTGCAAAACACCTTCCACTGGATCAAATCGATCTCCGTAGAAACGAAAAAAAGCGGAACCATCTCAGTAGGGCATTTTAAACCACTGAACTCAAGGCGCTACGTCAACGACTGCCACGAATACCTCTTCCATCTTACCAAGTCTGGGAATGTTCCTTTGGCACGCCGAGCTGCCGGAGTCGAATACGCTGACAAATCAAACATCACCCGCTGGGGGCACACCGGAGGGGAGGATAAACGCTGCCGAGGAAATAACTGGTTCATCCCCTACGACACGATTCAATCTCGCAAGAAAGAACGCCCCCACCCTGCTACCTTCCCCGTGGCTCTCGTAGAACAGTGCATCCGCCTTCATGGTCAGGAAAAGACCACTCACCTTCTCGACCCTTTCTCCGGAATCGGCTCCTCAGCCCTTGCGGCCCAGAGAATGGGAATTCCCCGCTTCACCGGCTTCGACATCGACTCCGAATACCTCGCCACCAGCCGTGAGAGACTAGCCAATGAAGCCGAGTAATGCTCAAATCGCCTCCTTTAATTTAAATTCACACAATGCCTGACTTCCCAACAGAACCTGTCGCCGAATTCACCAAAATTGAATCGATCTTCATCCGCCAGCGTAACTGCCTCATGATCCGGGCAGACTTCACACCAATTTTCACGGATTATTACCTCCACCTCATGGACATTAACGAGCGGCACCCTGAAAATCTCGATACCCCACTCAAGGATCTCCTCGCCGTGCTCAGTCTCCATCTCGTCGCCCGTCCATGGGCTGAGACCATCGCTTGGACGGCTAACCTCCGCGCTCCCCGCGTCAACTTCTTCGCCACTGGCTCCTCCGTCCATGAATACATCACCGGCCGCCTCTTTACCACGGATGTTCGCGAGCCCGACCGTAACTTCCTCTACTCCCAGACCAGCACGCCTGGGAATAAGCCTCGGAACTCCACCATCGAGGTCGAAACTAGTGACCCTCTCCAGTGGATTAACCAATTTTATCAACAGTCAGAACAACGCCCCGGACGGGCCTTCCGCCTCCCTGATGACCACTACGCCCTCATCGCAGCCCAGCCTGACTTCGACCAAGAATGGCTAGAAAACCTCAGCACCGAGTCCGTCTGCGAGCTTCTAGATCGTGAGCAAAGCAAAGTGCTCGAAACTCGAAAATTTCGATTCTCCTGCGGTTGTTCACTTGAAAAAATCCTCCCCACTCTCAGTGCTTGGAAGGACAAACCAGAGGAACTCTTTGGAGAAAAACAGACCCTTAATCTCCAGTGCCCACGCTGTGCGAAAAAATACCAGATCACCCGTAACGATCTCTAAAAACTCCTGCTTCGCTAAAAGAGTGAGAGAGACTGATCAGCAAGAGTAAATTCACATCCCATAAAAACTAAAGGATAAGAAGAAGCCTTGGGTTGCATGCTCTCACTTACCGTGCCAATCTGTCGCGGTCTTGAAGTCCGCCGTCCTAGAGAAAATCCTTTCCCGCCTCGATCAGATCGAGCCAGAAGAGGTGCAGGCCTTACTCTCACGCCTAGTACGAGAGAAGGGTTTTTTGCAAAAAGTCTTCGAGGCTTTGCAAGAAGGAGTTCTCCTGCTTGATGCCTCAGGCGGCATTAGTTTTATCAATCATGCAGGCTGCCGTTTCTTTGGCACCAGTCCTGAAGAAGCACAGGGTAAACCCCTGAACGAGATCGTCCGAGGGGTCGACTGGTCTGCACTCATGCAGTCAAATCGGAGCACCGTGAGCAGGGATTTAGAGGTCTTTTACCCCGAGAATCGCTACCTGAATTTCTATCTCTCTCCCATCGCCGAAGAGGATGAAGCAGGCCTAGGCCACGTCATGCTCGTTCGGGATGTCACCCGCTCTCGGCGTGAGGCCGAGAAAGAGATGGAATCTGAGAAGCTCAATGCCCTCACCCTCCTCGCAGCTGGAGTCGCTCACGAAATCGGTAATCCTCTCAACTCACTCTCACTTCATCTACAACTACTTGAACGTAAGATCCGTGATCTTCCACAAGGTGACCAAGAACCTCTCTCCAGCCACCTCCACACCGCTCAGAGTGAAATCGCAAGACTCGACACCATTCTAAAGCAGTTCTTACAAGCAATGCGGCCCACTAAACCCGAGCGGGCCCCCACTAGGCTCCACGAGCTCCTCGAAGAAAGCCTAGATGCCCTCAGCCCAGAGATTAAGAGCCGCGAAATCCAGGTCAAATTAGACCTCTCACCTGAGCTTCCCTCGCTCGATCTCGACGCCTCGCAGATTAAACAAGCCCTCTACAACATCATCCGGAATGCTTACCAAGCAGTAAACACGCCCCACGGTCATATCCTTATTCAAACCAGCGTCACAGACTACGAGGTCACATTGGCACTCTCTGATAATGGTTCAGGAATTTCACCCGAGGCCATGGGATCAATGTTTGAGCCCTTCCAAACCACGAAATCTGATGGAACCGGACTGGGCATGCTCATCGTCCGGCGCATTTTACGTGAACATGGAGGTGAGCTAGAAGTCGAGAGCGAGGATGGAGTTGGCACCACCGTCACTCTTTACCTCCCCCGAACTGATAAACGTGTGCGGATGCTCGAAGACCGCCCCCCGATCGAAGTTTAAATTCTAAAACCTGTGAAAACCCTCCTAATCGTCGATGACGAAAAACCCACTCGTGATGCGCTCCGCATGGCCTTAGAAAACAGCTTCGACTGTTATCTTGCCGCAGACCTTAAGCAGGCAAATCAGGTGCTTCAGTCTGAGGACGTCGATCTCCTCCTCACTGATCTCCGCTTAGGCGGAGACTCTGGCATGGAAGTGCTGGATGCCGCTCTTGCTCTAAAAAATCCCCCAGTTGCAGTGATGATGACAGCATACGGCTCAGTCGATACCGCAGTCGAGGCGATGCGCCGAGGAGCCTGGCACTTCGTCACCAAACCCCTCAATCTAGACGAGGTGGAATTACTCCTAAAACGCGCCGTCCGTAACCGCTCGCTCGAGAAGGAGAATATAAAATTAACTGCTGAAAACGAGACCCTAAGAGAAAGCAAAGCAAAGGCCTCTCACGGACTAGAACGACTCATTGGCAAATCACCTCAAATGGCCAAACTTGCCGCAAAAATTGAGCAAATTGCCCCTACCCGCGCCACCGTCCTTATTCAGGGAGAATCTGGAACTGGTAAGGAAGTGGTGGCCCACACCCTGCATGACCTCTCAGGCCGTCCAGGAGAGAAATTTGTGGCGGTAAATTGTGCGGCATTGTCTTCCCAACTTCTTGAAAGCGAGCTCTTCGGCCACGAAAAGGGTTCATTCACGGGGGCAGCACAACGCCGAGTCGGGCGCTTCGAGCAGGCCCACGGAGGGACCCTATTTCTGGATGAAATCGGCGAAATCGACTCACAAACACAGGTCAAACTCCTCCGTGCCCTTTCCGAGCGCACGATCGAGCGAGTCGGCTCAAACACCCCCATCCAAGTGGATGTCAGGGTCATTGCCGCGACCAATCGTAAACTCGCTGAAATGGTAAAGGAAGGAAGCTTCCGAGAGGATCTCTACTTCCGCCTGAATGTTCTGGGGATCGAGATGCCGCCACTGCGTGAGCGTAGAGAAGACATCGTCCTCCTTGCCAACTCGTTCTTGCTAGAATTTGCCAAAGAAAATCAGCGGCCAGAAAAACCACTCAGTGAAGAGGCCATCCAGCTCTTAAAGACCTACCAGTGGCCCGGAAATGTTCGTGAACTCCGCACCGCTATTGAACATGCCGTCGTGATGTCTAACCAAGATCTCCTTGATCAGCAGCACCTCCCTGACTTTATCACTCGCGGCGGGCACCACTTCGAAAACCAATCAGAGAAAAACACCCTTGCTCCGGAGCAGGAATTCAACTTGCATGCTCTTGAGCAACGAACCATTCAGAGAGCTCTGCATCAAACTGATGAAAATCGGACCAAAGCAGCAGAATTACTCGGAATAAGTCGTCGCACCCTACAAAGAAAACTTCGCGACACTCCGTCTATCGATTCAGAAAAATTATGAGTAATGCCAAAAAAATCGGAGGGATGAACACTGCCGTCCTTATCCGACGTCTTCTTTTCTTCGTTCTCCTCTTTGTCCTCGTCTTCTTCTACCTTATTCTCACCTTTAAGGGTCTGACCTCTGCTCGGGGGATGGAGCAAGCACAAATCGGGCGCGAAATCGCCCGTGGTAATAATGCCACCACTAAAGTCATTCGGCCCGCCGCGATTTGGCAGGCTCAAAAAAACGAGAATGCTGAGCCTGAATTAGATGCCTTCTATGACACCTATCACTCCCCGCTGAACCCCTTCCTTTACGGAGCAGTTCTAAAAGCAGTAGGAGGTGACGATTTCGCAAAATTTCAAATGGTTGAAGACGCGCGGACAATTTATCGGCTAGATCGAGTGATCGCCGCCGTAGCAGTCATTCTCTTCCTCATCGCAATCGGGGTGAACTATCTTCTGATCTCGCGTATCTTTGATGTGAAAATTGCCGGAGTCGCCGCTATCCTGATGATTCTAAGCGATCTCATGTGGAAGTTCACCCAGACAGGACTCCCACAGATGCTCATGCTCATGCTCTTTTCATGTGCACTCTTCTTTATCTATCGAGCTTTAGAATCCTCGGTAGAAAACCGCGTAGCGATGGGCTCCATCGTCACCGCCGCAATTTTCTTAGCCCTACTGGCCTTAGCTCATTGGCTCACGATTTGGCTCACCTTAGGTTTCGTCATCTACGCTGCGTTCTTCTTCCGTCCTAAGGGCCTTGCAGGTCTCTCAGTGTTTGGAATTCTTCTGATCTTAAGCCTCTACTTCGTCGCTAAAAACATCGAGTGGACAGGCAATCCCGGAGGAACAGCCTTCCTCACTCTCTATGGAGGTTTAACCGAGTCAGAGGCCAACGTTATGCGGACGAGTGACCCTAGTGAAGAGACCTACCGAGTTCTCCATAATCTAAACTCCCTCATTATCAATACCACCTCCAACATGCTGCAGCAGGCGAACCTCCTCTACAACAACCTTGGAGCAATCATCGCGGCACCCCTCTTTTTCTTAGCTCTCGTTCATCCATTTAAGCGGGAATCCATCGCTAAGTTCCGCTGGATCGTCCTCTTGATGTGGATCATGGGAGTTTTAGGCATGGCCCTCTTCGGTCTCTCAGAAAGTTCTACGGATGCTAACCAACTCCATATTCTCTTTGCGCCGATTATGTCGGCATACGGTCTCGCCTTCCTCTCTATTCTATGGAGTCGCATTGAACTTCCCACTGGTAGCGCGATCATGCGCTACGGGCACTTCGTCATCGTCATCATTGTGAGTGCAGGCCCACTCATTCTAACGATTCCTAAGGCCATTCAGTCCAGCCTCAGAACAGGCCTTAACCAGCGCCCAGTCTGGCCACCCTACTGGCCACCTCTCCTAAGCCGGACCCTCCACGATGTCACTACGGACGAGCAAATCATCTTCTCTGACCAGCCTTGGGCCGTAGCTTGGTATGCAGACCGCACTTCAATTTGGCTACCTCGTAAGGTTTCCGAATTTGAGTCTCTTGTAGAACTCGCCGAAGATCAGAAACTGGACGTTGCCGGAATCTTACTCACGCCTACTTCCTTTGAAAATAATCCTCTTTACTCGCCAGCCCCATTTGGTGCTGGAGAAGAATTTGCCGCACTTATGCTTGATGGCACCGCAATCGGTATCACGGAAGGCCAGATCGGCCGTGGCGGCCTGCGTATGAGAGCACCTATCCTCAGAAAAGTAATGGTCGATTTCCCAGAAAATCGTCACCTCTTCCCGATGCGCATGATCTACTACTCAAAAAAACCTGTGATCCAGCAGTAGGCCCCATTTCCTTTTATGCCTGCCAAGAAGAAAAAAACCTCCAAAACCATTGCCGAATCCTTTGAGGAAGCGGCCGATGAATTAGAAGAGATTATTAAAACTCTCGAGCAAGAACCTAGCTCACTTGCCAAACTTCTCGATGACTTCGAGAGGGGCCAAGACCTCCTAAACTACTGCCAAAACACGCTCAAATCAGCACGCAAACGCCTCGACATAGTCGAAGCAAAAATACAGGCCAATTCGCTTGACGAAGAGCCCGAACCTCTTCCTTCAAATCGCGAGCCTAATAATGACAATGATGTCCGACTCCTCTAAAACACCTTTCCTTGATAAAATTCAAGGCCCATCCGACCTCCAAAACATCGCCAGCGAGGACCTCCCCACCCTCGCAGAGGAAATTCGCGAAACTTTGATCAACTCCCTGTCAAATACAGGAGGTCACCTTGGACCTAATCTTGGCGTGGTCGAGCTAAGCATTGCCATGCACCGAGTTTTTCACTCACCGGAGGATAAATTCCTCTTCGACGTCTCACACCAAGGATACGTTCACAAAATGCTCACTGGGCGCGCTAAGGAAATCGGCACCATCCGGCAGTACGAAGGGCTGAATGGCTTCCTTCTCCGCAGCGAGTCTGAGCATGACTGCTATGGAGCAGGACACGCTGGCACTGCCGTGTCTGCCGCGTTAGGCATGTGTTCAGGTCGTGATCTAAAGGGTGAAAAAAATCACGTGGTCGCAGTGGCTGGTGATGCTGCTTTCACCTGTGGCCCTACCCTAGAAGCGCTTAACAACATCGCGGCCACGACCAAGCGCTGTATCATCGTCCTGAATGATAATGAGTGGTCCATTGATAAAAACGTGGGAGCTCTGGCACAGTACTTTAACACACTTCAGACTCACCCCGCCTATAATGGCATTCGAGAAAGGGCGGCAGAACTGGTCGAAAAAGTGGCAGGGCCCAGCGCGCGGAAATTCGTCCACAAAGTAGAACGAAATGCAAAAAACATGCTTCTTCCGAATGTTCTCTTCGAGAAATTCGGCCTCCGCTACTACGGACCGATTGATGGGCATGACCTTCCATCACTCATTAAGAGCCTAGAGCACCTTAAGGAGAAAGATGAGCCCGTTATCCTCCACATCATCACGGAGAAAGGGCGGGGTTATCAGCCCGCGCTTGATAAACCGGGAAAATTTCACGGCCTAGGACCCTATAATGTAGAAGACGGCTCCACATCCTCCGGTGCTCCCACCTTCTCCGAACTCTTCGGCCGTGCCATCACCGATTTTGCCAAAAAGGACGAAAAAATTACCGCGATCACTGCGGCCATGCCGGGAGGAACTAAGCTGGAAACCTTCAAGGCGGAACTTAAAGAACGCTACTTCGATGTCGGGATTGCAGAAGAACACGCAGCCCTCTTTGCCTGTGGGCATGCCTCAGAAGGCCTGAAACCCTTCCTAGCAATCTACTCAACCTTCATGCAGCGGGCCTACGACATGATCATTCATGACATGGCTCTCCAGAACCTCCCCGTGCGACTTTGTATGGATCGTGGCGGACTCTCAGGAGATGACGGCCCCACTCACCATGGGCTATTTGACATAGGCTATCTCAGACACGTCCCTGGCCTAGTCCACATGCAGCCTAAAGATGAGGATGAATTTATCGACATGCTCTGGACCATGGTGAACTACGAAGACGGTCCTATCGCCATCCGTTACCCTCGGGGCAACGGCCCCGGCACCCCGATCAAAGAACAAGCACAGCTCCTCACCATCGGCGAAGCTGAGGTCCTTCAAGAAGGGAGCGACGTCTGCCTCATCCCACTCGGCACGATGATGGAACTGGCTCTAGAAACGAAGGACACACTAGAGGCTCAGGGTTACAGCGTCACCCTCATCAACCCCAGATGGATCAAGCCACTTGATGCCCGCACGATCACCACGCAGGCTGCTCGCGCCAAGGTCGTCTGCACCTTCGAGGACCACGTGCTGTTCAATGGCTTTGGGCTCTCAATCATCGAGCTCCTCCACGACGCAGTGGTCCACACCCCCGTCGAACGGATCGGCTGGCCTGACGAATTTATCGAGCATGGGAAGCCCGAGATTCTCAGAGAAAAACATGGCATCACCTCCGCGAACGCGATTGATAAGATCCTCCCTCACCTCAGTGGAAACTAGGAACTCACTGAAGACACCAGAGGAAGTCGTTTCCACGGAGAATTAATTTCCCGTTTACAAAAACCGGAGACGCGATGAAGGACTGGCCTAACTGACTTTCTTTAACTTCACCTAGGCCCTCTTCACTGAATTTTGCCATCAGGACGACTCCATCCTCTCGAGGGCAACACAAAGTATCACCCACTAGAATAGGTGAAGAGTAAAAGGTCTTTGCAGACCTAGGTAATTTCCCTTCCCATAGAACTTCACCTGTTTGCGCCTTCATATAAGTGATTTTACCCCGTTCTTTTCCTCGATCAGTTAAGACGATCACATTCTCTCCTTTCACGATTGGAGTGACTGAATCCGTGCTCTTCATCTTCTTTCGCCAGAGTATATTCTTTTCTGTCACATCCCCTTTGCCACCTGCCTTAAGAGCCATTAAATACTCCCCACGCCCGTGAGGCACGACTAAGATGTCTCCCACCTCCACGGAAGAAGCGATCGTACGCCACATCCCCTTCCCCTCAGGATTTAGCCCTGCCGCACTCCATAGCAATTCACCCGTTCTCACATCATGCCCTGTCACATGATCTGCGCCAAAGCTGACCACCTGTGGCACTCCCTCTATCGTCAGTATGTGCGGCGTGGTATAACTATCGCCAGACTCCTTCGCCGTTTCAAACTTACGCTCACTTTTCCACCGTTCCTCTCCACTTTCTAAATCTAGGGCCACAAGGTAAGAATTCCCCTCCGTCTGCATGACCGCGATAATCACAGTCTGTTCGAATAAGACTGGAGAAGTCCCCTGATCCCACCAGAGAGTGTCCTTCCCATATTCATCTTGCAGATTCTTTTCCCACTTTTTCTTCCCATCACTAGAACAGGCAGCCACCAGACCAGATTTAAAATAAGCCACCACAGTTTTCCCATCACTCACCGCAGAGGAATTTGCACCACTTCCGACTTTCTGTCCTCGCCCCGGAGTTTGCTCGCCGTAGCTCTGGCGCCACCTCTCATTTCCCTCCAGATCGAAAGCGAGGATCCCATCTTTCCCTTCGATTGGTGCTGTAAGATAAAGTTGGCCCTCAGAAATAATCGGAGTAGAGCACCCTCGTCCTGGCAAAGCGATTTTCCAATTCACCCGCTTTCCTTCTTCACTAAATTCCATCGGTAAAATTCCCTCTTTCACCCATCCCCCACCATCTGGCCCACGCCAACTTGGCCACTGAGCCTGTAACGGGAAACATAGAAAACACCACACTGCTCCGGAAAAAAATAAACGCCTTTTCATCTCCAACACCGTAGCAAAGAGCCTCCTGAACTTCCAAGTCTCAAAGCCACCCTTTTAAAATGACATTTCTTAGAAAAAAAAAGACTTCACCATCGTTCTCATCATGCAATCGTCTCGTTGCAGGATCGCTCATTCATAATGACAGAGTCCGGCCTCTTGAAAGCAAACCTCTGAAAGCAAAACTCTCTATCGCGCTACACTTTTATGACACCAGAAGAACTCACAGCTGAAATCCAGACCCGCTCTGCTTTCGTCGCCCCTCTTAGACAAGAAATCGCACGCGTCCTCATCGGGCAGAATCACCTTGTCGACCGGATGCTCGTTTGCCTCCTCACTGGAAATCACCTCCTTGTCGAGGGCCTCCCTGGCTTAGCGAAAACCCTCGCAGTGAATACCCTCGCGCAGACACTCTCGGCCCGCTTCGGCCGGATCCAGTTCACTCCTGACCTCCTTCCTGCCGATGTCATCGGCACCCACATTTATAATCCTGGCACTCAGGAATTCACTGCAAAAGAAGGTCCGGTATTTACCAACCTTCTCCTTGCGGATGAGATTAACCGCGCCCCTGCTAAGGTTCAATCAGCCCTACTTGAGGCCATGCAAGAAAAACAGGTCACCCTCGGTGGAGAGACCCGCAAGCTCCCAGACCCCTTCCTCGTCATGGCGACTCAAAACCCGCTAGACCAAGAAGGGACTTACTCCCTTCCAGAAGCTCAAATGGACCGCTTCATGATGAAAGTCATCGTCGGCTACCCAGAGCGTGATGAAGAGCGTGAAGTCCTCCGCCGTATGGCATCGACCATGTCTATGCCATCTGCCACCGCAGTGACTGACCTTGCCACCGTCTCCGCAGCTCGCGCCCTCATTAACCAGATTCACATCGACCCTAAGATCGAAGACTACATTCTCGACATCGTCTTCGCCACTCGAGAAGAAGGACGTTCTCAGCTCTCTGAGCGCCAAGCTGGTTTAGACCTTGAGGCCTTTAAGCCCCTCATCACCGCCGGAGCATCTCCACGCGCTACCATCCAGCTCATTCGTGGATCACGCTGCCTCGCCTTCCTTGCGGGCCGTGGACACGTCCTCCCAGAAGACGTCAAATCTATCACTCCAGACATCCTCCGTCACCGTATCATTCCTAGCTACGAGGCTCAGGCCGAAGACATGGACAGTGACGCCATCATCAAGCAGCTTCTCGACACCCTCCGCACTCCATAATTCTCCATGCTGGCCTCAGAGTTAATGGAAAAAGTCCGGCGGATCGAAATCCGCAGCCGCCGCATCGTGCAAAATCGCACTGCCGGAGCATGGCACGCTTCTTTTAAAGGGCGTGGCATTGAATTCGCCGAAATACGAGAATACCAAGAAGGAGATGAAATGCGCTCCATCGACTGGAATGTCTCCGCTCGTCTCGGCTCTCCATTTATCAAGCTCTTTACTGAGGAGAGGGAGCAGAACGTCTTCTTTCTGGTAGATCGCTCCGCATCAGGGCAATTCGGCTCAGGCAGCACCACGAAAGATGAATTCAGTGCTGAAGTCGCCGCCGTCCTCGCCTTCTCAGCCACCTTGAATAAGGATAAGGTGGGTCTCCTTCTCTACTCAGATCAAGAGGAACTTCAGCTCGACCCAGCCCGTGGCCATCACCACGTTCTCCGCATCATCCGTGAACTTCTCGCCTTCGAGCCGAAGTCTCCCCATACCAATCTTGCTGGGGGAATAGAGCATCTTTTAAAAACCACTTTAAAGCGTTCTATCGTCTTCATTTTAAGTGACCTCATCACCCCTGAATTCGCGAAACCACTGCGCGCACTTGCCCGTAAACACGAGGTCATCCTCCTCCATATTTCTGACCCGATCGAGCGTGAATTGCCAGACATCGCCGCCCTCTCCATCAGTGATCTTGAGACTGGTCAAGTCACCCGCCTCACGCGGAAAGAAGCTCAGACCCTAAGTGAACGGACTAGTTCTGCGGCCGAAGAAATCGCCTCGAGCTGTCGACGAGCCGGCATCGACTACGTCCCTCTTGACACTGCCACTGATTACCTTCCTGCCATCATCGCTCTCTTCCAGCGCCGTATTTCCCGTCGATGAAGTCCATCTTTACCATCCTCAAGCTCACCCTCATCGTCCTCCTCCTCGTAGGACTTACGATCGGCTTTATCTTTTTCCGCGTCTGGCAAAAAAATGACCGCCCTTCTATCCACGAAAGTTCATGGAGCCAGAGCGAACTCATCCTTGGGCACGCTGCCCAGCTAGACTTCACCATCACCGCGCCTTGGCACCGTAAGGTCACAAGAGCCACACCACTCAGCCATCCCCCTTTCCTCGTTCCTGTTGAGAACCAGGCTAAACTTAGGAAGGGGTCTCTCACGCTCAAGGGGCAGCGCCAGTGGCACCTGAGCATCCCCTTCGTTGCGACTGACACGAAGCCCCTTGATGGCCTCACCGCCTCCTTTCCTCTTGAACCAACGAAGCGGATCTCCCCCAACTCACTCACCCTCCCACTCCCTCCACTCACCCTCACCTCTCCAGCGGACATCCCCGAAAATCCGCACGACCCCGAGAGCTTCCTCACCGAAGAAAAACCCGCCCCTGCTCCCCCACTCACCTTTACTAAGACTGAGGACTCAAAACCTTGGCTCTGGTGGCTCCTAGCCCTCCTTCTCATCCCCCTTATTTACTTCATTCTAAAACGTAGTGGCATCTTGAAAACTACCCCCCCTTGGGAGAAAGCCCTCGCAAGACTCGCCCAGCTGGATCCCAACTCCCAAGAAATCCCTTTCTACTCAAAACTTACAGATATTCTGAAGCAATACACCTCAGAGCGTTACTCCGTCCGGGCCCGCTCTAAAACCTCTACCGAGTTCATCGAGACTCTTAAAAAACAAGCAGGTATTCCCACTGACCCGATTGATAAACTCAACTCCTTCGCCCAGCTTAGTGACGCCGTGAAATTCGCCGGTTACTCCCCCTCACCAAGCAAGGCTCCAGAATCACTCGAACTCATTCGCAACTTCGTAACCACAACCACCCCAGAAACCGATTCATCTGATGTCTGAAATCGCCTTCGCACATCCCCACGTCCTCTGGCTTTGGCTCCCACTCATTGGGGGCCTCATCTGGCGCTGGTTTAGTGTTCCAGCCTCCATTGCTGTCTCTTCCACCACACACTACACAGGTGGAACTCCTCAGAAATTTTTCGCTCCACGGCATATTCTCCTTCTTTTAGAGGCCCTCGCTGCGGGAACCTTCATCATCGCACTGGCCCGCCCGCAGTCTGATGTCGAATTGATGCCCAGTATTAAAGAAGGCACTGATATCATGCTCGTTCTCGACTACTCGAACAGCATGGATGCCTTTGACCCAGACTCCTCTCTGGATAATGACACCGTCGCTAAAGGCATCCGCGAAGGACGAATAAAAGATCGTCTGGGTGTCGCTCGGGATCAGATCATCCGTTTTATCAAGCGCCGTTCGGGTGATCGGATCGGCCTCGTCATCTTTGGTCATGATGGATACCCTGCTGTCACCCCCACACCAGATCACGATTACCTCATCGCCTACGTCAACCAGCTCGAGAACTCTCTCCTCTACTCAAATGAGCGAGGCACCAATATCGCAGGGGGAATTAGCGCCGGAATCGAAGCACTTAAGGAGCACAAGGAAACCCGCCGCACCATGGTCCTTATCACAGATGGTGATCACACCGTCGCCGATGCCGTATTTACTCCAGTCACCGCTGCAGAGGCTGCTCGTTCCCAAGACATCACCATTCATACCGTCGGAATCGGCAGTGATGACCCATACCTCCTTGAAAACCTCGCTCGCATCGGAGCCATGATTCGCTTCGACACCCGTAACCTCGAAAAAATTGCAGCCATTACCGATGGCCGCTTCTTCCGCGCCAAGGACAACCAAGGCTTCGAGGACGTCATGAATACCATTGATGAACTCGAGACCACGTCTAAGAAAACTCCAGCCCTCGTTTACCAACGTGACCTCTATCCTAGTATCCTCATCGCAGGTGTCCTAGCCCTAGCTCTGGCCTTCATCCTCCGTCACACCCTCCTGCGAGAAATCTGTTAACCCTGCTCCCTCCTCATGGAATTCCTTGCTCTTGAAAAACACCTCATTTGGGTTCTTCCCCTCTTGATCGCCATCGTCGTCGTAGCATACTGGGCCCTCTCTAGACGCCGCCGTGCGATCGCCCTTCTCACCCAAGGTTCCACCCAGTGTAATCTCCGCTCAAATGCCGGGCCAGTCCGCCGCCGCATCCTTGCGACCGTCCTCTTCTTAGCCCTTTCACTCTCACTCATCGCCGTCCTCCGGCCAATCGGCGGCAGTGAAATCAGCCAGCACCGCCGACCTGCTAAAAACCTCGTCGTCCTATTAGATGTCTCACGTTCTATGAGTGCGATCGACGCCGAGGGCATTAGCCGTATCGAAGCGGCTAAACTCCTCCTTCGTGAATTTATTAACAAGCGTCCGACCGACCGGATCGGCCTCGTTTCCTTTGCTGGAGCCACCTACACTGAGAGCCCAGTCACGCTGGACCGATCCATTCTCCTTTCCAAAGTCAACCAAATCGGACCCGGAGACATTCCTGTAGGCGGCACAGACATCGACTCCGCTCTCCGCGAAGCCCAGAACCTCCTCACAGAAAACCCGCCCCCCGGATCCGCCGTCATCATCCTCTCAGATGGTGATAATGTCACTGGCCGGACCCCTGATGAAGTTCTCACTCTCTTAAAAAAAGCGCAAATCCCCGTCCTTTCCATCGCACTCGGGCTCGATGGTATCCCTGCAAACGTCCCCACCCGAGATGTCAGCACTAAGGCTGAACACTCCACTCTAAAAAACCTCTCTGATTCAACAAATGGCCTCTTCCTCGCCGCTTCTCCTAAGGAAGTCGACTCCCAAGTGAGTAAACTCAGCAGCCGTGTTGATGCCATAGAACTCAATGGTGAAAACATCGCTGCCGAGGTCTTTGAACGTCCATTGGACCTCTACGCTTGGCCACTTTCGATAGCCCTTCTCTGCCTTATGATCCATCTCTTCCTCCCACTCCGCAGCAAGGTATGGCGCCCACTCACTGCGGTGCTTGCGATCTCGCTCTTCCTCCCTTCACCTGTCCAAGCTCAAGTCGCAGACTCCTACCAAGAGGCCCTTGCCGAAGCTAAAAAAGAAGAACTGCCCCTTCTTGTCATCTTCACCGGATCAGACTGGTCTGAACTTTCCATCACCTTCGAACGTGAAATTTTAAATCATCAAGTGTTCAAAAAATGGGCCGACGCTAAGGTCATCCGCACTGTCATCGACCTCCCACGGGTGGGACTAGAAGAAGAAGAGAGAAATGAACGCCGAACACTCGCCAGAAAACTCACTGTCTCCGCCTATCCCATGGCAGTCTTCTTAGATAACAAAGAAAACATCCTCGGCACCTTAACCCACGATACCGACGGCCCAGCCTCGTGGGTCCAACGCGCTAAGGGAATCCTCTCTGGAGACGAAGGGGCCTCAGACTCCATTGCCTCCTTCGACTACCTCTCTCCCGAGGTCCGAAAGTCCCTCAACTCTAAGGACTTGACCGATGCTCAACGCAGCGTCCGTTTCTATAATAAAGCACTCGAGCTAGAAAAAGCCGACCCCTTACTCAGCCTCAGCTCAAAAGACCGCTTCAAACTCCTCAGCGACCTCTATAACCGTGCTGTAAACGCAGCCCCCACAGATCGTCCTGATCTCACTTTCGCCGCTCGCCTTAAGCTCGCCCTCCTCAACCACCGAAAGGGACAGGACCTCACCCCAGAAACAGATGAAGAGCTGCAACAAATGGCGGCCAAAGGACAGACGTCTCCAAAAAAACTCTTAGAAAGTGCCAAGCGGTCCCTCCAAAGATCCATCAATTTTTACAAACAAGCCCTCCCTCTTAAAGCCAACGACAAAGAAGCCAGTGCTAACCTTGCCCTAGCTTACCAGAACCGGAAGCGCGTTCAGGCCTACCTTGACTTCTATTCAGCTTACCAGAAGGCAGTCCGCCAGACTTACACCGCTCTTGAGCAAGAAAAACGCTTCGCTGCGAGCCTAGAGCGTGAGGTCACCACCCAGCTTAGCATTAATGATAAAGCCATTGATGAATCCACCGGCGCCATCCAGAGGCTTATCGCCAAGGCTAAGGCCATCGAGGATGAGCCCACCATCCTCTCTAGTGAATTCTTCGCCGAAATTAAACTCGCGGAAGAAGACATCGCCTTAGCTCCCTCCGCTCACCGTGAACGTGATCTCCACAACGCTAAGCAGCACCTTCAAGATGCCCTCGATCACCTCTACGATCCACAACAGCAGCAGCCACAACAAGCACAGCCTGATGGCGGGAAGGAAGAAGAGGACGGAGAAGAAGAAAAAGATGAGAAAGATGGCAAAGGAAGGCGCCAAAACGAGAAAGAAAAAGAGCAGCGAGATAATCCACAAGGAGATAAACTTGAAGACCAAGACTCCGCAGATGAAGAAGACCAAGACTCCGCAGATGAAGAAGGCGAGAGTGACGCCGAGAATGATCTCCGCCGTGCAGAAAAAGGCAGCGGTGATCTCCGTGCCCGCCTCATGAACCGGATGCGGAAAGAGCACGCTCGGAAGGGAAAACGCATCCCTCGTAAAAAAGACCACTAGGGCACCTCGACTCAATCACCATGTCACGCTCTCTCTTCTTCTTTCTCCTACTCTGGCTCCCTTCAGCAGCTCAGAATATGAAACTCCTCCCCTTCCCGGAGGTCATCGTTGAAAACCAAATCCAGAAAATCCAGATCATCACCCAAGCCGAGTTCGAGCTAGGTAAACTCCCTAAACATCCTAAAATTACTTGGCTAGGATACTCCAGTGTGCGCCTCCAGAATAACGCACAACAACAAATCCAGACTGAAAACCGGCTCGAATTCATCGTAAACTCACCAGGACTACTTGAGCCACCACCCATTCCCGTAGTCCTCGAAAATAAGGAATTTTTTATCCGCCTCGATAATATCCGCGTTCTCCCGAATAAGGCCTCAAAGACAGACACCCGCCTCGAAGTTTATTGGAATGACGAGATTAAAACCCCTGAAAAAGTCCATCACGGAGAAAGCGTAGAAATTAAGTTTATCGAACTAATCAAGAAGAGAATAGATGACACATCCACTAATCCTTACTTCTCTCCTCCCTCAAATCGTGTCCTTGGTGGTCAATGGCACCAATTCAGCCGCGAAGAAACTCGTAAGCCCTATCCTAGCGACTACTTTCTATCCTCTAGATCAGAAATCTTCTCACGCTCGGGACGCAGAAATCCCTTCTTCTTCCGCCGACACCCCTACGATGCACGGGACACATACCGCGAGACCGAACTACAAATTGATGGCGTTGACTATCTAGCTAGATCCTACCAATCCCGCTTATTTTTCACGAAGCTTGGAGTCACCACTGGAAATTTTAGTGCCACTCTCGGAACCAGCCCTACTCAAATTCGCACTCACGTCCTCCCCTTCAAAATCAAAGTAGTCCCCTTACCTCCCCTCCCTAACGATCAAGCCATCAATACGGGACTCGTGGGAGATTGGCAAATTGAAAGCCAGATTCACCCAGCCCAAGCGCAAGAAGCAAGGCCCCTCACCATCGACATTTCCATCACTGGACAAGGAAACCCAGACCTCCGCAACTCACTCGATCTCTCGGCAGATGGCTTCCCCTCGGTAAGCACCGACTTCGCCGCACAAGTGGGCCACAATTACGAACTTTGGAAAGGGCGCTTCCAACAAACCCTCCTTCCCACCGGAAAAGTAGGCATTCTCCCCGCCATCACACTCGCTTCGTTTGACACCCTCGCTGATCGTTGGCGCCTTCATCAAATCTCTCCCGAAATCATCTTACCGGGCTTCAGCGGGACAGCCTCCTCATTCAGCCCACGGAGTGAACTCGGCCGGGCCATCACTCGGCCTGTGCTTCTTAATCTCTCCACCCTCACCTTCGGCACCTTCGCCCTCGCTCCGCTTCTCCCCTTCCTCTTCGCTTTCCTTAAAAAACGACATGACGCCCGTGATCCTGAGGCTCAAGAACGTAAAAACACCCTTAAAAAACTCATCCAAGGCTTCGACTCTGGGAAAGCCACGTCCGCAGAGATCGACTCCACTCTGCTCCCCATTCTACGCACCCATCTTAAGCTACCTTCCGGGGCGACCGCTCGTGAAATTGCAGAAACACTTGACCATCCAGAACTCTCCGAAATTCTAGTTGCTCACGCCGACTCCTCATTCTCAGGGAACAGCGCCTCCATCGACTTTAAGGCCCTCGCCAGCCAGCTTGCCAAGCTCAGCCTCATTTTCATCCTCAGCGCCACCCAGCTCCCCGCCCTGTCGCTCAGCGAAGCGAATGCCTTCCATCAGGAAGGGAACTACAGCCAGGCCATTATCACTTACCGTTCGCTCATTGAGGCTGAGCCGAACCACCCCGCACTTTATCTTAATTTAGCACAGTCTCACCTCGCAGCTGGAGAGGCTGCACCTGCTCGGGCAGCTTGTCATACCGCTCTCCTTTTAAATCCGCTAGATAAGGAGGCTCATACTCTCATGACTGCCATCCGTGAAAGGATGGGTGATCTCACCGTCAGCCGGAACCGCTTCCTGAGCCTACGTCCCGACCAGTGGATCATCTTAGCCTCCGTCATCTGGGTGATCTGCTTCCTCTTCCTCGCACTCAGAAAGCTCCGCCCTCTCCCTCTCTGGCCCGGCCTCAGCATGCTCGGTCTCACCGCAATACTCCTTGGGACTGCAGCTTGGAGGCAGAGCCATGAGTATGCCGCAAAGCAGTATATGGTCCTTGCGGAAGAACTTCCACGCGAGCCCACGGCGGGAACTCCCGATTGGAACTTCCCAGCTTTACGAGCCGGACAAATCATCGTCGTCAGTGAGACCAATGCCACACACGCCCGCATCTCAACCTCTGATAGCAGCTTCTGGCTCCCCCTCGATAAACTCCAACAAGTTTGGTAAATGAAATTCCTTTGCATTCCTTTTATTCTCTCCTTGCCACTTTTCGCAACTCCCATCAACTGGACCGAAAAGGAAGAAAACTCAGTCGAGAAACAGACGCTGGCCTTGGCTGATACTCTTCAAACTCAGACTCTCATCATCGGACGTACTGGACTCACCACCACACGAGTTGCCACCGTAATTAGTAAAGATGGCCATATTCTCGCCCCTTTTCTTGCCAGTATTGATGGGAGAAAAGCTCCCTATCTTCTTTATAAGGCAGACGGTTCACGGATTCCCCTCAGCACGATTGCGGAGAGACCTAAGCGCCACCTCGCTCTTCTTAAACTTAAAGAAAATGATTCCACCTTCACCGCATCTCGCATCTCAGAACTGACTAACCACACGGTCGTCATTCCTACCTGCTCACCCATCGCCTCCCTTGGTGAAATTCCCGGTATGTTTATCGACCATTTAGAATTCACCCCACCAGAAGAAGCCACTGCCATCCGGCTTGATAGTGTGAATCACCTCCCCGGCACCCCTGTCTTCGACCTCTCAGGTAGCCTTATCGCCACCACTCTCAAGGCACGCAACTCAAACATTCCAGCCATCTCTATCAGCCAACTTTTAAGAGAGTTTACCAGCTTGGATGAGATCTTACCCGATCTTAGCGAGTCCTCCCTACCTCAGCTCCCTAAGGCTCCTGAAGTGAGTGAAGAAGAGAGAGAGGAACTCACCAGCTCTCCGATCACAGATGCTCGAAATTCCTTCTTACAAGACACCTACCCTAGCCCTCTTCCATGCGCACATATCTTTAATGAAGATACACAGTCCACTCACTCCGTCATCGGAACAATCGTCCGCCAAGATGGCATGATCCTTACCAAAGCGAGTGAACTCGGGCCTGACCTCAGAGTCAGCATCGCAGGTGAAGACTATCCCGGCATCATTCTAGCCACTGACGAAGCAAGTGACCTCGCCCTCGTAGGAGTAGAGGCCACAGGCCTCCCTACCGTGACTTGGTCAGACGCCCCTCCCACTCCTGGCTCCATTCTTATCTCTCCAATTCTCCTTCAAGGAACCAGCGAGGAGATGCTCGCGGAGCCTGCTTGTAACACGGGAATATTCACTCAGATTCTCAAGGCTAAGACACCCACCGTTCACTCCACGAGCCAAGTCACCAGCTTAGGCATCACCACCGAACAGCGGGAAAACGGCCTCGTCATCGCTGCTCTTAAAAAAGACAGCCCCGCCTCTGAATCTGGACTCTCCTTAGGGGACCTCATTGAAAGCATCGATGGGCAGGAAATCACCCGTCGGTCAGAACTGACCACCCTCTTAGATAGCCACCGAGTCGGAGATAAGGTCACTCTTTTAGTCAAAAATTCTTCAGGCTCCCAAGAGATAGAAATCACTTTAATCTCGCCGCTCCTTATTCCACCAGCCACCGGAATTCAGGCCCCAGCCATCGCCATCGTCCCGAGTGTCAGGCGAAGTCCCTTCCCCGATGTCATCGCCCACACCATGCCACTTAACGCATGGGACTGTGGCTCCCCTATCTTTGACCGCCAAGGACGCGCCCTCGGGCTCAACATCGCGGCAGTCTCAGCCACTCGAAGCTTAGCCCTCCGCCCTGCTGATGTTCGTAAAGTTCTTGAAAAACTCCTCGCCGAAACCCGTGCTTTCTAAGCTCATGAAACCCGTCCTCTTCTTTCTCCTCTTTCTCACCTCCCTCTCGGCGCAAACGCCCCAAGAGCTCGATAAAACGGTCCGTCGCCTTGCGCCCGATCTGGTAGCCTCCACCGTAGCTGTCATGCTTCAGGCAGGCTCCGGCTCTGGTGTCATCGTCAGTGAAGATGGTCTTGTCATCACCGCCGCTCACGTCACCTCGATTGCGAATCGCTCTCTCACGGTCCTCCTTGCCGATGGCCGCGAACTCCCTGCTACTAGTCTGGGAGTCGATCATGAGACTGATGGCGCCTTGCTCCAGATTAACGCCCCAGGTCCCTTTCCTTACCGACCATATCTTGAAGGCCCAGACTACCAAGTGGGTGAATGGGTGATAGCCACCGGCCACCCAGGTGGTCCAGTCGTGGGACGTCCTTCACCAGTCCGGCTCGGGCGCATCCTTAAGGCTGGAATCGCAGGTGGGTTCGCCGACCCTATCACCACTGACGCTCTCGTGATCTCAGGTGACTCAGGTGGACCTCTTTTTAACCTCCGAGGGGAAGTCATCGGGATCAACAGTAATGTTGGTGGCTCTTGGAGTCTAAATAACCATGTCCCCCTTCCTGCTATTATTGATCGTTGGGATGCTCTGTTAAACGGCGAGTCCTTCGGCCGTCCCACTCAAATGGGGCAGGCTCCTGAGAACAGCCTCTTCGATGAACCCTACGCCGAACTACGCGAGCAGTTCGAGGAGGCACTCAAAAGAAATGCCGAACAGGAAGATGCTCGTGAACTTCTCGCTCGCCCCCGCCTTCTCGACCCCCATCACATGCAAGACCTTCTGAACCGCTGGGAACCAAATCCAGATGCTGAGAAGGCCCCATTCTATGGCTTCACTCTAGCCGCCTCATCCCCTCGCGTCATCTCAGTCCTACCCGATAGTCCCGCAGCTTCCGCAGGACTCTCCAAAGGAGACCTCATCACCTCCGCTAATAACGAGGCCATCCAGAGCACCATCTCACTTGCCCTAAAACTCAAAGACGGAGGCCCCCTTACCCTGACCACTTCTACGGGAAAAAGCATCACTCTGACTCCGAGTGAAACCATCGCACGAGCACACTTCCCTCAGCCCGTTGCGGGAATGGTAAACATGATGGTGATCGATGACGACAACGACGCACCTATCATCCCTGCAGATGAGTTCCTTTCCCCATTTCAGAGTATCCGGGATGAACTCATTCCCTCAGTTCTCCTGCTCAGAAAGGCCGACGGAACACCTGTTGCCTCTGCAACAGTCATCCATGAAACAGGACAACTCCTCACAAAAGCCTCTGAAATCGCGAAAGTTGAGGGCCTAGTGGCAAGCTTCGAAGAAGACGACTATCCAGTCGAGATCATGGCCGTCGACGAAGATTACGATATCGCGCTTATCAAAATTTCAGCCACTGGTCTTCGACCCGTAAAATGGGAAGTTAAAGAGCCGAAAGTCGGGCAACTCCTCCTCACACCTACTCCTAAGGGCTTCGTCTCTGGCGTGATCACTCAGCCGGCACGCTCCGCCCCTAAAAAAGGCTATGAACTTAATCAAAATTCTAATGAGCCGAGTTCTTACCTCGGCATCACCTTCGCTGTGGAAAGCGTGACCCCGGTGATCGAAACGGTCGATATCGGAAGCCCTGCCGATAAAGTCGGACTCCTTGAAGGTGATAAAATTCTTAAAGTTGATAACTCCAAACTCGATGGGATCGAAGACCTTGGTCAGAGAATTTCCACGAAGCCTCCCGGTACAAAACTCACTTTCCTGATTAAGCGAAATGACGAAGAACTCACCTTCGAGCCGATCCTTGATGTTCGCCCTCCCGCCGTAGCTGGAGTGTTCGACCAGACCGCTTCTAGGCGTAACGGCGCTCTCACCTCACTCAGTGCTCGTGGTGGAAAACTTAGCAAACGTCGGGACGACTTCCCTTATGCTATTTACCACGATCAAGTCATCAGCCCTCGGATCACAGGGGCCCCCCTCATCAACCTTGAGGGAGAAGTCGTAGGGATAAACATAGCTCGGGCACTCCGTCACCGCTCCCTCGCTGTCCCCACCAAAAAAATCGACCAAATTGTCGATCAGTTGCGCAAGAAGGCGAAAGCTAATTAAGCTGAGAGCTTACTCTGCCCCTTCCCCGCTGGGTGTCACTCGCTCAAGATTCTCTCCAGAAGCGGCAGGCTCTTCTTCCAGCTCAGCTTCTGCCCCTGGGAGCGTATTCACCCACTGGTGCAGCTCGTAACCCTCGCCGAGGCCACCCACCTCATCAAGAAGCCTCAGACACTCCTCCCGCCAAAAAGCATAATCAGGAGCTGACCACTTCTCAGCAGAACTGCGGGGAAATACGAGGTAGGTTACCCCGACACTCGAGACTGGGCGATGATATGAGGAAGCCTTATCATTAATTTGCTTAGCCATTCTTAAACTCGCCTCGCCCACTTTAAAGCTAGGACCTGCATCCCCTACGATAGCGGGATAAATTTCCTCCTCAAAAATCACGATGACATAGTCTCCTATATTCGGACCATAAGGACTTTCACGATCTCGGATCACATCAATCGGAATCACGATAAATGGATCATAATCGGCGATCAAAAAACTTCTTTTCTGTAGATCCTCAATCCCAGTCTCAATTCGAGAAACCTCTTTACTGTCCCCCTTGGCCTTCGCCTTGCTTAGCATTCTCCGCCACCCTGCAATCATGGGATTTTCTACCGTACCAGTCTTTGGCCATCCATAACTGGTGAAGGGCTGGTAGTAGGGCGAATTAACGATTTTCTCAGGCATCGTTGCCAGCCGGTCCCCATCCGATCCATCAGAAACCACATCCATATCTCCCTGTAATAAGAACACTTTCCGTTTCGATTCAGGATGCTCCATTTCTAACATCGTCTGACAGTCGTAGTAGTTGTGCTTAGTAAGCAGACGATCTAAGCGATTGGCATATTTTTTCAGCCGTGCCGCCTTGTTATCATAGAGTTTCTTAAAAAATGGCGAAACTTTAGCCCCTTCCACTAAGCCCTGCAGACCGGGTAGAATCTTGGGGAGGGCGGCATTGACCTGACACACTTCCTCGAAACTCTGCGCAGACTGAGGCCGATTAAACGAGAGAATATACTTCGCCTCATAGGTCCCATCATCTTCCCGCTCGACTGATGCCAAACGCCCCGAACGCTCCAGAATTCCAGAATGAAAATCAAAGCCCATCGAGGTTTTAGCAATATCTGAATCCTTTTTGACGCTATAGTAAGTCGGGCGGACCTTTACCACTTTTTCGACTTCTTTCTCACGGATGATAATTTCCGGTTCAGGAGGCGGACCTTGTTTCACGATCACCTTCGGAGGCTTTGCGAGGCCTAATTTACGCCGAATTTTCTCTGGGATCGGGCTCAGAATCACCAAGGCAAGTAGTGCTAAAAGAGCAATTAAACATGCCGTAAACCAGGGATATGGCTTATGCTCACGGTTTTTCACGCCTTCTAACTCAAAAGGATCTTTTTTCTCAAACATACTCAGGGGTCGTGGAAATCTAAAACGATGAGAGAAAAAGGGAAAGGGATTTTAAAATCTCAATCTCGCGCTAGTCTCTATTCATGAGCCGAGAGGAAATCAAACGACTGACAGAAATGGCCTCCTGTGGAGGATGAGCCTCAAAGCTAGGCCAAGCCGAACTCACGCAGGTCTTGCGTGGACTCACTCACATCTCTGACCCCAATTTACTCATCGGTTCTGCAAGCTCTGACGATGCCGCCGTTTACCGGATTAATGACGAAACGGCCCTCGTCCAAACGCTCGATTTCTTCACCCCCATCGTGGATGATCCCTACCTCTTTGGGCAAATTGCTGCCGCTAATTCCCTTTCTGATGTCTACGCCATGGGCGGGCAGCCCATCACGGCCATGAACATCGTCGCCATGCCTACCGATGATGTTTCACTCGATGTGATTAACCAGATTCTCAAAGGTGGGGCCGATAAAGTCGCCGAGGCACAGTGCTCTCTTGCCGGTGGCCATACGGTGCAAAACCCAGAACCACTCTACGGACTTTCGGTCACTGGCACCCTGAATCCTAACCAAGTCATATCAAATGCTGGAGCTCAAGCCGGGGACATTCTTCTCCTCACCAAAGCGCTCGGGACAGGGATCATCTCCACCGCCATTAAGCGTGGTATTTGTGCAGAAGATTTAGAAAAAAAAGCATCCCTGCAAATGGCGTCTCTTAATATCCCCGGCGCCGCTCTTGCCTCACGTGGTCTGACTCGTGCCGGGACTGATGTGACAGGCTTCGGCCTCCTAGGTCACCTCAGCCATCTTTGCCGAGAGTCTAAGGTGAGTGCTCATCTAAATTCCTCAGCCATACCCAGCATCGCGCCAGAGGTCATCGACTTCATTAAAAAAGGCTGCGTCCCAGGTGGCAGTCGTGAAAATTTACGTCTTGCCATGGAGTTCACTTCCTTCGCTGCAGGAGTCGAGGAAGAGATCCACACCCTTCTTGCTGATGCTCAGACCTCGGGCGGTTTACTCCTCGCCGTGAAGCCTCAAGACTTAGAACAGGCAAAAGATATTCTCCTGACTCACGGTGCTGCCATGGCCACCGAAATCGGCCTCCTCGCTCCTCCCGAGGAGCATGCCGTCATCGTCACCTAACCTATTTGATCATAAAGGCTCCAACCCGCTTCGAGCATAAAAAAGCACAGAGGACTGACCTCTGTGCTCATGTTGAGAATCTAGTGTAAGGCCGCTATTTCCCCCATGCCTTAAGCAGAGCTTGGCCCATCTCTGAGGGAGTTTCTGCCACTACGATTCCGGCATCATTCATCGCTGCTTTCTTCGCTTCTGCGGTGCCTTGCCCTCCCGAGACGATTGCTCCCGCATGCCCCATCCGGCGGCCCGGAGGTGCTGTTGCACCTGCAATGAATCCAGCAACTGGTTTCTTACAGTTCTCTTTAATCCAAGCAGCCGCCTCTTCTTCTGCCGAACCACCGATCTCACCAATCATAATGATGGCCTCGGTTTCGGGGTCTTCATTGAAAAGCTTAATGATGTCCAGATGAGAGGTCCCATTAATCGGATCTCCACCAATCCCCACGCAGGTGCTCTGACCATAACCAAGTGAAGTCACCTGCCAAACGGCCTCATACGTTAAAGTCCCTGAACGAGAAAGAATGCCCACATTCCCCTTCTTGTGAATGTAGCCCGGCGCGATGCCTATCCGGCATCCCCCAGTGGAATCAGATCCCGTTCCGGGAGTCACCACTCCGGGGCAATTTGGCCCGATAAGGCGAGTCTTAGAACCACGCATGTATTCCTTCACCCGCATCATGTCCATGACAGGAATCCCCTCGGTAATGGCTACGATGAGATCCACCTCAGCATCCACCGCCTCGAGAATCGCATCAGCAGCGAAGGGAGGTGGCACAAAAATGGCAGACGTCGTCGCGCCTGTTTCTCGGACTGCATCTGAAACGGTATCATAAACAGGCACTTTGTGATCTCCATGAGTGAAGCTTTGCCCCCCTTTTCCTGGGGTGACTCCAGCAACGAGCGCGGTGCCGTAGTCCAGACTTAAGCCAGCATGACGGCCTCCAAAGCCCCCAGTGATTCCTTGCACCAAAACCTTGGTGTCTTCATTTACGAGAATAGACATTTTATTAAAATTTTAAGCTTAAATTTTTAAACGGAAGCGACGGCCTTCTTAGCGGCATCAGCTAGATCCTCGGCACCGGTAATCGCCAGCCCTGAATCCTTCAGAGTGCGACGTCCAGCCGAGACGTTATTCCCCTCTAGACGAACGATGAGTGGAAGCTGAAGCCCCGTTTCCTGCACCGCTGCCACCACTCCTTCAGCGATGACATTGCAGTCCATAATCCCTCCGAAGATATTGATCAAAATCGCCTCAACTTTAGGATCGGACTGAATGATGTTAAAAGCTCCCACCACTTGTTCTTTAGTCGCGCCACCACCTACATCGAGGAAGTTGGCAGGGTCCCCCCCTGCAAATTTGATGGCATCCATCGTCGCCATCGCGAGGCCCGCACCATTAACAAGGCAGGCAATATTACCATCTAGGCCGATATAGCTCAGATCGAATTCCGAGGCCGCCACTTCGCGAGGATCTTCTTCCTCAGTGTCACGATAGGCTAGAATTTCGGGATGACGATAAAGCGCATTATCGTCGAACCCAAATTTAGCATCAAGGGCCAAGACCTGCCCATCAGTGGTTTCCACTAAAGGATTAATCTCAACCATATCACAATCGAGAGATACAAAGAGCTTGTAGAGATTTTTAAGAAGCTTGCCAAAGGCCTTCGCCGCTGGTCCTTGGAAGCCGAGGGCTGCTGTGAGTTTTCGGACTTCGTAAGCCTGTAGTCCAGCGAGTGGATGGATCAATTGCTTGATAATTTTTTCGGGGCGGTTCTCTGCCACCTCCTCGATGTCCATGCCCCCTTCTACTGAGGCTACGATCACAGGACGGCTGGTATCCCGGTCCATCAGCATCGAGAGGTAGTACTCATGCTTGATATCCACCGCGTCAGCCACCATCACCTTGCGGACCAGACGGCCCTCATCTCCGGTCTGCTTCGTCACGAGGGTCTCACCTATCATCTTCCCGGCAATGACGCCGATCTCGCTCGCATCCTTAGTCAGGTGAACCCCTCCTTCGAAGCCATTTTTAAAAGTCCCCTTGCCACGGCCTCCAGCATGCACCTGAGCCTTCACGACCATGAGGTCTGATCCGATTTCTTCTGCGATGGCTTTCGCCGCTTCAGCTGACTCGGCCATTTGGCCCCGCGGACTGGGGACTTCAAAACGGTCGAACAACTCCTTTGCCTGATATTCGTGGATATTCATGCGGGAATCGGCAAGACGCTAGCCTCGTAGACCAGCCACGCAATGCTTAATCACCGAAAACCTATGGAATCTCGCCGAATTACCCTTTTGACCATTTTTGCAAAGCTCTCCTAATCCACTTTTGCTCCCTCTTTGGTAAAAGCTCTGGTTTCACCCTCGGCCCATCCTTCTTCGCCTCATCCTTCTTCCCATTCTTGTAAAACACCTCACAACGATGAGCCCAAATCTGGTTAGCTAAAACTTCATTCCCCGCACTCAGGGCAATCCGGTGAGCTTCGTCGTAGGCCGCCATACCCTCTTTAAGATACTTCTGACCAAAGCGGTACGTTTGAAGCGCTGCGATGTGGAAGGTCGCTATCGCCTTAAACGGGTGCTCTTCAGGGAGAGCTTTGACCACATCGATCACGTCGCGAATTGTAAAGAGCCGCGAATTCCCCAAGCCTGAAAAATCGTGAACATGAGAAATTTCACGCTCATGATAGTAGGGATTATCTAGTAAAGCGCGCAGAATCTTTGCCCGGATCGCTTCCTTACTGGGATCACTCCAGTCAACACTCGCCAAGTCAGAGAAAATGCTGCTCTTTGACCGGCTCTTAGCAATCTTGACGTAGGCTTTTTTCTCAGGATGGGAATTTAGGAAGTCTTTCCAGTCTCCACGTGGTCCAGCCAAGGAGGATATGATGAGGCCTGCTCCATCCATCGCATTCATCACCGCAGACGACTTCTTAATCTGTGCCGCTAAATCAAAGTAGATCTTAGCTTCTTCCAATGCGGCAAGCGCATCCTCTGGGCCACGTAAAGCGACTTGGATGAGTCCCCGCCCGATCCACCCGAAGACTTCATCGGCCTGATAACGCAGCTTCCAAGCATCACTCCCATCACCCAATACCATTTTCTGAAACTCCGTCAATTTTGCCCGGGTCGGCCCGAAATTCTTCTCTTCCAGATCTAACTGCACGATTCCCATCAGAAGCTTAAAGCCGTCACGCCGACGAATTGAGGAACTGTTCTCACTAAAAAGAAAACCGTCCGCAATCGTTAAGCGCTCCCAGTACTCCCGTAACTCAGCTTCCACATGGCGTGCCGATGAAGAAACTGTAGATAAAATGGCAAGCACTTCTAAGCGGGCATCTCCCTTAAGCGCGCCACCCTTCTCGGAAAAATCTTTCGCTAGTTTCTCAAGTCGTTCCTCTCGTAAGATCTCATGACGTAGGACCCCGCTTCTAGTTGTGTCGATGCGGTCTGCGCAAACTACCGCTAGATGATAGCCCGGTTCTTCTGGAACGTTCTCTAGAATTTGAGAACACAGTGCATGAAAATTTTGGCCATAATTAGCGACATTTCTTCGATCGTAAACGCCAGTTCTCGAAGGAAATAACTCAGTTAAGGTCTCATACTCACCCGCTTCACCAAATAGTAAAACAAGTTCAAGCACACCTCGAAAACTTCCATAATTTCCACGAACAACCTTCTTCGCAAGTTCATTTCGCTCTGACCTTAGAGCAAAACGAATGATACTCAGAGAGAGTTTCTCCCATTCTTCCGCCTTCCGGCTTTGGGCTGCAAGGGGACGTAAGAAATGCTGTTCGACCACCTCCACCAAACTCCCTCCAACTTCAGACTCCAGATCGAAACCTAAAAATGAGAATGCTGAAAACGCCCGAGGGAAAGAACTCTCAGTTAGATCCCGTCCCTCATGAACATATTCTAAAATGATTTTAAGAATCTCTTGTAACACACCATTGTCAGCATGAAGAAAATTTGCCTCCCGGCTCACACTTGATATAAGTTCTACCTTTAGGGCGACCGCTAGCGTTTCATTTTTTAAGAGTGTTAGATAGGATCGTCGGGCACTCAGCAGCAACTTTTCATCCTTCCTCCTAGACCACACAGCGTATTTCTTAGAGAGGTTCACCAGCTCTAATAAAAACGGAGACTCTTCGGCAAAGACCTTGGCATGTTTCTCAAGCCTCCACGCGATCTGTGTCTTCGCGTCAAAGAGTCCACTCGAAAGTAAAACCGCCAAGCTCATCTGCTCCTCCTGATCTAATTCTTTTAACCATTCGAAGATCAGAGGTTCCGCCGTCTCGTCCGATTTCGCCTTTTCATCGGTCTTCTCGATGAATTGATCCCAAGCCCAGTCGGTGGAGTAAGAACTCAGACCAGATGGCTCCAGCAAACTCTCCCCGATTTCACTATGGTAGATTGCATTAAGTAGGCGCACCTGCTGAGGGATGTTTATTCCTCCTTCTTGCCTCTTGAGTAATCTTAACAGTGCCTGAAGACAGTCATCCGCTCCATTACTTCGGGGAACTCTGCGTGAGCGAGCTAAGATCTTCTGAGCCTCTTGTAACGCTCGGATCGCCACTCGATGAGCCAACTCTTCATCGAACGGAATTTTCACCATCAACTTCTCCCAAAACTCACTATAATTATGCTCAGATACATCAGGAGGTCCTTCCTTAAACCACTTTTCCATCGTAGCGACCTCAGCCACTCGCGCATCTTCAGAAAAACTGCCAAGAACCTCTCGCAGCGGGGCTGACACCTTAGAATCTCCCATTTCAGGGAACCAGCCTCTTAGAATTTTCAGCGACTGAGCTGGGTGCCTCTCGATCAATTTCTCCACAAATTTAATATTCTTTTCCAGGAAGGGCTGAATCATTTCTCTCCCTTTCTTATCCTCACGCAGAGAGGCCGCTGCCAGTTTTTGGAGATCAGAGTTTAAGTCCTTCTCTTTAAGCAGTAGGTCGCTCAGTTCAGCTCTCTCTTCCCTCGAATTACTAAAGCTGATCCCTTTCACTCCTTCTGCCACTGCGATGAACTGTTCTAAACTTGGCTCTTCCTCGTCTTCACCAAGTTGTAACATCTGATTAGCAAGGATCACCCTCAGGGCCACTTCAGCGCTCGCATAGCTGGGTGACCACGCCTCAGTAATGGCATCCTCCAATTGATAGACGAAGTCTCGCAGAGGGTATTTTGATAAAAATAACAGAGCGGGTCTTACCAGCCCCGGATGGGTAAGAAGAAGATGATTTACTTTATGAATACTGTAAGAGGCTTGCTTATACTTTTGAGGAAGTGAGTCTTCTCCTAACTGAGCTAAAATCCCCCATTTCTCACTCGGGCCAAAGGCACTCTCGTAAACTCTTAGGAGAAATTTATCACAGGCCACAGCCCCCCCAGTCTCAAGACGCCACTTAGCCCATTCCATGATGAGTTGAGGGCCAGTTTCATTATCTTGACTAAGGTTATAGATTCCAGCAGGACTCTTAGGACTCAACAAGAGACTCTCTAAATCGTCCGCCCATGCCCCATCTTCTGGGGAAAATAACAGAAGCATTTTTGCCAAAGTGACTGCATCCTTCACCTTCTGTTCAGGTAGTCCCTCTTTCCACTCTAGATAGAGTCTCTCGGCCTCACTTCCCTGTGCTTCCGCTATTTTACGAGCCTGCCCAAGCGACTCCATAAGCGCCGAGTCATGCTTCTTGAGCTTCTCGAATATCTCGGGAGTCAGAGCCCCAACTTGCTTCTTCGCATCGTAAGAAAGCAACCAAGTGATAGGATCTTTAGCGTAAGCTAAATCTTCAGAATGAATGGATCCACCTCTGTAATACTTTGCCCAGAGATCACGCGAGCTAATGCGCTCACTCATCTTCTCTTTTTGGACGATTTTCTCAACGACTGTCTGAGCGATTTGCACTAACTCATCATCACCTAAATTTAGGCTCTCTTTAGAAGCCTCTAGGAGCATGAAACCTTGTTCTGCAATCTGCGGGTGCTTGATCATTTTTAAAAAGACGGCCCTCGCAGCATCATTTCTCTTTTGACTCGCCTCTTCATCCTGCTCACGCCCGTAACTATTTCGCTCTCCTCTAGCTACTAAGGGACTAAGATTTTTATTTCCAAGGTAACGCTCTTTTGCGAAATCTAAAATATGGTATGGGACCCAAGAAAGGTTTCGGTCCGCCTCCTCTGACGGTGGAAGCCTTTCTAAAAAGAGGGCCGTGAGTTCACAAACTTGTAAGTAATGCTCTAAACCAAGCTCGGAACTCCCCGCATTCTCCCATAAATTCCCGAACACTTCCCCTGAAGCCTCGACGTCAATCTTACCGTCTTTCCTAATAATAATACGGCTCTCATCAAGCTCGCTGAAAGGAGTGTTCCTGATCGCCCCCACGAGTGCCTCGATGTGATCAGCATCCTTTGCCAAAATTTTCTCAAAGGACTTTCGTGCTTTCTCCCTCGTTCCGAAGATTTCTTGGGCGCGTGCAAATTCTAAGATCCGCTTGCGACTTTCCGATTCCCCCGGATCGAGTTTTTTCAAAGTCTCCTCCTTTAACTCCCTAGTCGTAAGTTTTTCCGCTAATTGTCTTAGTTCCCAGTCGTTCCCTCGCTGGGAACTAAGGATCCGGAACTGCTTAGCAGCTTCTCGTGCTGCCCCATCCAGATTCCCCGCTTTATGTAACTCCGTAATCCGTTCCCGCACTTGTCTCTTACTTCCTGTCCCTCCTGGAATCGCTCTCGTAGGCGGAGATTTAGGAGCTGAGCTAAGACGTTGAGCCTCATTCTTGAGCCCGAGTTTTACTAAGGTATCCGCCAGCTCATCTCTTTCTTCAAAGCTCGCTACTCTTCTCAACCTTAAGGCCGCTCGCTGTGCAGGCTCTAAATCGATCTCCAGATCTTTGCGCCCCGCAAGCGAACTCCCTAACATCGCAAGGTGACCATCTACTTGTTTTCTAAGCTCGCGCGAGAGGGATAAATTTCGTGCCCTTAAAAGTGCCTCGTAAGCCCGTGGATCTTCTCGGTCAGAAAAATAACCTGCACAGAAAAGCAGTAAACTCTCCTCCCGGGACTCTAACATTCCTTCGATCAATTTCGCGCCCTCTTCTTCTTTGCCTAGTGACAAGTAGGCCAGTGCCCTTAGCGCCAGATTCTCAATCTCCGGAATCCTCGCACTCAAGTTCTCACCCAGTCCTCCTCCCCCTTCATTCTCCAGTTGTAACTGTGCCAGTAATTTCTGGCGTTCCGCACCTCCACTCTCCTCCCCAGTCTTCCGGGCCTTGATTGGGAAAAGTGAGAGAAAAGACCGTGGGACCCCCTTAAGTGAAGGAGGAGGGAAGGCAGGATTGACCAGATAACGCCCCCTTGGACTGGTTCCTCCAAAGCCATACTGATTGGAACTTCTTCCCACCTGACGACTCTCCCTATCCTGCTTCTCCCATTCACAGAAACGGTTGATCAATAAAATCACTTCATCATTTTTCTGTCCCGCGAGTAGATGAGGAACCACCCTCGGCATCCACCTCCAGTTCTTTGAGCGTTTAGAAGCTTTAATTACCCATCCACTCATAAGATCTTTTAACGGATCCAGATCGTTCCCATTGTTCACTCGGTACCCGAAGCCAGAAAACACATAAGATGACATCAGTTCCATGAGCTCGCCTCCTTCTTCCTGATCTAAACTTTCTACCGATTTTCCTAACACCTCGGCGATCATTTCTGCGGAAAGCTCCGTGTTCTGCATCGCAGTGAAGGCAATCACCCCGAAGGCCCCAGGGTAATCGGCCAAGAGAAGAGACTTCGCCTTCTCAAAATCTTCTAAACTAATTCCTCCTGACTCTCCCTTGTAAAGAAGGCTCAGCGTGAACAAGCCCGGATCATCTGGACTCTCTTCTAGCCTCTTCTTAAGCATTTGCGCCGCAAGTGCCTGCTCCCCTGACATCAGCGCGGTCAGCAGCTCCACCTCCTTGATCCCCGGTAGAGAGATCAGACTCCTACCTTCTTTTTTCTCCCCTTCAGTTAAACCATTCAGGACTTTTCCAGCTTGTAATAAACTGAGTATTTGGAGCTCTCTCGGAGTCCCAGGAAGTGCGATCTGAACCGCAGCAGACCGGCCACTTTGTGCCGAAGCTCTCGTCGCGATAAAGCGTTGGTAGTAGATGAGTTCACTCCAACCATTCGCATCAAAAATCACCTTCCATGGCCCCAAATTTTGATTCCCTTTCACCGGAGGAAGTAGCGGCTTTAGCCCCCTAATCTCATCTCCGCCTCGTAATAATTCCGTGAAAATTTCCAAAGCCGCCCCATCTTGCCCATCCAAGTCTAAAGCAATTCCATAAAGATACCTCAGCCTCCAGTCAGCAAGATGCTGATCTGAATACCTTTCTAACACCCTAAGCGCCTGCCCTCCTTCTTCCGCTCTGATCAGAGCTTGGACGACCTCCTCCAGACCTCGTGGATCATTTAATACGGTCGGCATCTCATTCAGCAGATCCAGCCCCGCTTGGACTTCTCCTGTCTTAAATAAGAGTTTAGAAAGTCGCTTTTTCGACTCCACCGTCTTGTCCAGCTTCACCGCATCTCGTAATATCCCGACTGCCCGGTCGAACTCCCCTGCCCTCTCCTCGACCTCGGCAATACGGGCAAGGAGCTGTGTATCTTCTGGGCGGCGACGGGACGCTTCTAATAAAGCAGAACGCCTCTCCTCATATTGATCGAGCACTCGGTGGATCTCCGCAATCGCTAACACCGGTGCCACTGAACTCGGATTACTCCGCTTCCGCCCCTCAAAGTCCTCTAAGAGATCCTCCAAGCGTCCCTCCCTCCTTGCCAGTTGGGCCATCTCGCTAGCCCACTTTAACTTCGTCTCTAAATTTTCTGATTCCGAATACAGTTGCTCATAAATTCGCTGCGCTTGGGTAAACTCCGCTGCGAGTAGTAAGGCCCCAGCTAACTCTGCCCGATATTGCTCCTCCGCCCCAAATTTCCCAATCATCCTCCGCAACTCCATCACAGCCGCCTCGGACTTCCCACTCGCCTGTAAAAGTTTCGCCCTCCGCTTCCATGCTGCATGATCTCCGGGCGCCATTCGCTTCCACTCATCCACTGCCACTAGCGCCTTCTCATAATCACCAGACCATTCCAAAAGATCGACAAGTCGACGGAGATGCACCGTCTTACGTCCCTCTGACGTCTCGATAATTTCGCGCATCACCTTGATTGCCTCCTGAATCTCCCCCCGCTCCTCCTCGAAACTCACTCGGTAAAAACGGGCCAAAATCCCCCCATCCTGACTTGCCGCCCTCTCAAGAGTCTCGGACGCCTTCCGAGAATCCCCCTGCTCCTGATAAATCGCAGAAAGAAGGCACAGACTCGCCACACTTGCTGCCTTGTCCTTAGCCAGATTTTTACTGACTTCCTCCCCCTGCCCCGACCGCGCCACCAAGCGTAAGACCGTCCTCACCGCCGTTTCCAATTCACTCGCACTAGCCGCCTCGTTCACCAGAGCGATCCCTTGTGGAATTGCTCTGGTCGCCTCCTCCTCTGAGTTCGCCAATTTACAATACTGCGCTAAGACCAGCGAATCGTTTTCAAATTCTCCCACTCGCTTGCTCAGCAGCTCAAAAGCAAGCTCCACTTTACCCTGCCCGCTCAGAGATCTCGCCACGCGGAGAAGACCTTCTCGATCCGCTCCCTCAGCCAACCTCTTCCAAATTTCTAACGCCTCCAGCTCCTTGTTATTTTGAATTAAAAAGATCGCCAAGCCTTCTGCCAGCTCGAGGGATTCTGAGAAACGCTCCCGCCCCGCTCGTAAAATCGCCTCAGCCTCCACTTTAAGCTCCGCCTGTTCATATAAATTTGCGCTCGCCAACACCCCCTCCGCCGTCCCGCTTTTCAGTTCCGTCAGCTTTTCTAATGCTACTTTCAACCCCTCCTCATTGCCTAATTTCGCCTCCACTCGCGAAAGCCGTTCCCATAAAACCGCATCTCCCTTCTCTTTGCCTAGCAGCAGCTCCAACTCCTCTTTAGCCTCCTCCCACCTTTCGTGAGTTTCTAAAAAAGCCACAAACTCCTCACGATTCCCTAGATCTCCAGGGGTGATTCTCATCACCTCTCGAAAGAGTGCGATCGCCTCCTCCATCTCATCATTCAGAGCCATTTGCCGTGCCAAGACCTTTCTAATCGAAACTCGCTGTGGATGCTTCTCACGCAGGCTCTGATAAAAGTCGCGCAGTCCCTTAAGATCATCCTCCTTTAAAAACACCCGCTCCACCTGTGCTAAGACTTCTCGCTCTAACCACGTCCCCTCTCCACTCGCTGACAAAATCGCCTCATAAGTCCGTAAGCCCGCTTCACGTTCTCCTGCTAGAACTTCTATGTCACCCAGTCTCAATCTACGCAGCGCTTTTTTATAGGGATCTTTCGTCATCTTCACCAGATCACGCGAGGTCTCGATCGCATCCTCATAAAGTCCCTCCATCACCTCCACCTCGATCAAATCTTCCCGCAAGTTTTCATCCTTAGGATAAGCTGTGATCACCCCCTTCCACGCCTTCACCGCCTCCTCCACCTGTCCGGACCGCGCCAGATACATCCCTTTCAACTTAGCAGCCTCTATCGCCATCTTTTCATCCTTCAGCGCCAGCTCTAAATCCTTCAAAGCTGCCTCAAAGGCCAGCAAACGCGCCTGTAACTTAGCACGGGCTAAGCGTAGCTCCCCACTCTTGCCATCCCTCTGCACCGCCTCATTCAGAGCCTTCAGAGCCTCCTCATCCTCTCCTAAATACTGGTGTAAAGCACCCAGAACTCGCCACTCTGCAGCCGCTCCCTCCTCCGCTCCACTTCGTAACCAATTTTTCAAGCCCTCCTTAGTTCCCGAGTCTAACCATGCATCGACAAAACGTCCAAAGACCGTCGCATTCCCTGGCCGCTTTAATAACAATGAATGATAGCGCGCCGCCTTCTCATTCGGCTCCTCAGACACTTCAACTTCCTCCGCTAATCCCAAAGCAGAAGCCCCTAAAAGAAAAATCGCCAACAAAATCCCCCATCGTAAACCGACAATTTTCATCCGCAAAGCATGCCATCTCTCAAAGCCCTGACCAGATCAAAAGAATCTCAAAAAAAGACCTGGCCTGGCCCCGCATTTTAGACAGTTCTAAAATGCGGGGGTCAGGCCACTACTGCTTAATCAAAATATCATCATCTGTCCAAAGCTTCTGATCTGGGCCTGCTGAACGAAGATCAGGGTGCTCACCTCTATTAAAATGAAAAAAAATGGGCTGCTTCCAACGGTCCAACAGGACTCCATTATCGCTAATATAAGGATGAACAGAGGGCAAGTACACTTCTTGGAATGGGTTATCACCTTGTAGGGCACGGACGATTTCCGCATTGCCGTCAGTAGGAATACTTCCTGGTCCGTTCATAGAAGTTCTAAATGCACCAAGTAAAGCATCTAGGAGAATAAGATCATTTGTTGGTGAAAGGCTTGGTGAGGCATAATCCCTAAGAAAATAAGACATAGCAGGATTATCTCCGTCGTATTCAGGAATAAGCTCTTCGTTTCGTGCTATGTATCGAGCTTTTGGCTTCTCAGCTAATTCCACTTCCTTGTTGTAAGCCGAATCTTCTTTCTCTTTATCACTCTCTTGGAAGAAGTAGTGTGCACAAAAAAGTCCTCCTAATCCGCAGAGAGCTATAATAAACGAGGCTCGTTTCATTGTACTCAGACTACAGAAGGTAGCCAAGAGGAGCCGTACTTGGTGAGTAACTATAGAAACGGTTTAAATTTGGTAATACGTTATCTAAGTCACCTGGAGGAAGTCCCATCCATAGGGCTGCTTCCGCATAGTATTGATCCACCGAAGTCGAGGGAAGTAAACGCCCGTTGCCATTTCCTATGTCAATTCCGTTGCCTAAGGACAATTCAGACTCATCTGGATAATTTCCATAGATCCGGCCTCCATTCACCGCGCCGCCAAGCATAAAGCTATGGCCGCCCCATGCATGGTCTGTACCTTGCCCATTTGAGCGCAAGGTGCGGCCAAATTCGGAGACAGTAATCACTGTAACATCGTCACGTCGCCCTAAATTCCCCAGTGCTTGCCAAAAAGAATTCAAACTATTATCGACATCCCTGAGAAGACCGCGGTGGCTGTTGAGTAATTCAGGATGAGAATCGAACCCACCAGTAGGCACTGCAAAAATTTGACGGTTATGACCAAGGGCTGAGCGCGCTGCAATGGTGCGGGCAACATTTCTTAATCGCTGACTGAGATCACTGTTACCAAAATTAACACCTAGGTTAACTCCAGCAGTTGCATTATTAAAAAGGTTCGAAGTTTCAAATGCACGGCGATTTTCATTATTAAATGCACGATGTAGAAGCTCACGCTGTTGTAATTCAGCCAAAGAGCGTGTGGTGCTAACCCGTACGCGACTAGGGAGTGTCGCACCATTGTCACGAAGAGCAGGAGCACCACTATTGTTAAGCGCGTATGAAAAAGCGCTATCACCTACAAGAGTGAAGTTATTCCCATCTGTAGAAATGTTCATTGAAACAGTGTTAGAAGGATTTACAGACATTACATTATCTGCCAATCTTCCTGCCCAGCCTGTACCACTAGCGTCCAAAGGGCTAGAGGTAGCCCAAATTTCTGTCTGATCTGAATGAGAAAAAAGAGCACGCGGGCGACGTATGTTACCACTTCTAAATTCTGCTATAGTAGCAGGCTCTACAAGAGTTCCCACATTAGCAAGAAAAGCTGCATTCCCCTCGTTGAAGCGATCCCTTAAATTCGGCATTGCAGAATGCAGTCCAAAAGTACGCCCAGGTGTGTTTTGCACTGCAAGAGGAAGGAGAGCGTCGTTATTTGACGGATCTGGAGCAGGTAAGGCAAGGTTACTTCTTACTGCTGCATAGTTAGCGTATTCACTAGACTCAGTAGGCACGAGCATATTATAAGAATCATTCCCCCCCTCTAAGATAACCACTACAAGGGCGCGGTAATCATTAGGATTCGGGGTGGCGGCAATCGCATTATTGAGAAGCCTAAGATTCAGTAATGTATTAACAGTAGTTAATGACCCTAATGCGGCACAATTGGCATGCCCTAAAAATTGACGACGTTTCACAGATAACAAATGGTTAGTTAATTTATTCTACTTAATAATAGCTCCATCATGGCTAATCACGGTAAGGTATGTTGCGAGGCGTACTCGATCTCTACGGTTACTGCTTATAGGAGGATGCGCGGTATCAATTGCTTCGCCAATCAGACGACGTGTTTCCGCTTTCATACGACCTTGGCAATAAATTATATTAAGACTATCAAGTAATGCTCCTGTATCATCTGCGACCGAGAAAAACCGCGAGAATTCAAAAAACGTAGTCGGAGCACTGGCAGCAGCAGCAGAGCTTTGAGGATCATGTAACCGGCCACCAAGGAAATACGACCATATACGATTTGGCAAAGTAATGGCGGAAGCTGAATCTAAAATTTCAAATTCTGGACTAAGAAGTCCTTCTCTTAAAATTTCCCCAGGATGAGCATATTCTGGGCGATAAAAATTAAATACTGAGGGATACGTATGCGGTCCCTGCTTAAAATCTTCTTGCAACTCATGCAGAGACGGGCGCCAAGCCTGAATACCATCAAGAGTATTAATGTCAGGAGTGCTAGCTCCCACACCTAAAGCTCTTCCAACAATCATCAAACGCAACATAGGGCCCTTAAGGCGTCCACTATTATCAGCAAGCATAAAAGAGGCACTCCGCGCTTCTTCATCTAAAAGAATAGCTTTGACGACAGCAGCAAGGTCTCCACGCACACCAGATCCATTATCAACAAAAACATTAGCTATACGCTCAACATAAGCTGGAGAAGGATTAGAGGTAATAAAATGTTGGATAAGGCGCTTACAAATAAAAGGAGGAGTATTAGGATGATTAAAAAGAATATCAATCGTATCTCTAATGTCATCGAGACCAGTACGGCCGGGCTCATCTTCGAAAGCAGGGAGTGGTGCTGGAGAATAAAAGGGTCCTTGGAGGAAGCGTTTTTCGCGAAAACCATAAATACTCTCTGAAACTGCATCCCCCGTATCGTGACGAGACTCATCCATGCGCATCGGGGCAGTAGAGAGGAAATCCCGACCGTTACTACCAAATTCACTACGATTCTCTCTTAACCCAGTAAAGACACGAGCCACTTGAGTAATATCATCGTTAGAATAAGTAGGAAAAGGGTTTCCGTCGCTATCGAGTCTTCGTGTTCCATCTTGATTTAGTTCAAAGAGCCCAATGGAGAATAACTGCATAATTTCACGCGCAAAATTTTCATCTGGAAGTTGAGTTCCCGAACTATTTGCTTTCCGATTATTAATGTGGGAAAGATAGGTGCCCATCCAAGGGTTGAGAGCAATTTCAAGCAGCAGGGTACGAAAATTTCCAGTAGCATTGCGAATACAGGTGTCATACCATTCAGCTTGTGCACGAGAGTGGCCTACAGTAGTAGGGCCTGCCACCATTATTTGACTCAAACCCCAAGCAATACGTTGACGTAATTCATCGGAGCCAAAAAGCGCAAGGCGAGTCCAAACAGTCTGTAGATTTTCTCGATAAACCAGAAAGTCACTTTGGAAATCGACTCGATGAGGCATGTTAAAGCGGTTCCCATTAAAATCTGACAGCCTACGCTCTGCAAGCAAGTCAATATAGGGGCTGGCAAAGTTCTCAGCAGGCAATGCGAGTTGATTATCTATCCATTTTTCGTAGGCATTATTACCGAAAGCAAGAAGTGCATCTATTCTTTCGTCATTCGCCCCAAAAGTAGCTTGATTAAGAAAGCGAGCGGCATGTTCACGCGAGGGAACGCCTAATGCAGTAGAATTAAATAAGCCTCCATTAGAGTTAGCGCCCTGCATGAGATTAACAAATTGTTGAAAATCCCCTCCACGAGAAGCACTTCGTATACTTGCCTCGCTATCAATTGAAGACCCAATAAAAAGTTCTAGAGCATCTTCAAGGCCATCATTATCCGTGTCAGGAGAAGGAAGAACAAGAGCACGGAAAAAACAACGTTCGACCACATCAGGTAAGGTAGCTTTATCGTATAGCAACGTAGAGAGAGTACTTGTAGCTACAAATTCTGGAGTCACCCTAACCCAAGAATTAGGCTCCAAATCAAGTGACCTTTCCACAGCATAACGCACACCAGGCACTGAGGTGAAAGAAAATGAAACATCTTCATTAGCACTTCCCGTTGTAAAGGCAAAATTAGCCGCTCGAAATGCAGAAGATGCATCGAAAGGATCCGTCCCTGCAATCGCCTCATTCAAGTTCGACTGTCCATCTCCATCACTATCTTCATCAGGCGGGAACTGGGCAACGAGAGGAGAAGTAAGCTCAATTAAATCAGGGATACCGTTATTATTAACATCTGCAGCTACAACGGGGGGACTGGAAGATGATGCGTTTATGGATATGCCATTAATTTGCCAAGCGGCAGAATCACCAGCATCATCTGCACGTGCTGCGAACACCAAACTCGGGTTATTAGAAAAAGGACTTCGCCTATAGCCCAAAACAGGACTCGTATAGCTGGCACCAGTTGAAAGATTTTGCACCGTCGCAACATAACTTCCAGCGACTAAATTGTCTTGAATCACAAAGCGAAAAGTGTCCGTGGTATTAAGCGCTATTCCAGAGTCGACTAGATCATTCTCCCCGCTATCACCGTTATTGAAAGAGCCATTTCTTTGTCCGTTATGAAAAATCCAGTTACTATTAGCAATAGTACTTCCATTATTTAAACGAGATAAAAAAGGCCCTCCATAGATATACCAACCAGCTTGTCTAGTTACTAATGCCCTTCCAGATCTGTTTGAACTGCTAAATTCAAAACGGTTTTCTGTGATACCAGGATCTGAATCAGAGGCAGGACTATGAAGCGAATTGAGTCGCACTTCAAAAGTAATCTCCACTTGATTCGCAGATGCTGGATCATAAGTACGTGTCACGCCACCCACTACACTTCCACTAGCAGCATTAAAGTTCAAACTAAGTGCTCCGCCAGCAACGCTTGTGTTTAGTGTAGAAGCCGAATTCCCCTCTGTCCAATTAGTCGTCCATCCCCCTGTTCCTCCAGAAAGGTTCGAAGAAGAAAAATCGTCAGACGCAATTTGGCCGACTGCATGTTGGAAAAAAAGAGAAGAGGAAATACCCAATAGACATCTACGAAGCCTAAACGCATAACGGAATCTCCAAGACGAAGAAGACTTAATCATGTTTTTCACTGGAAATAAAAGGAAAAGATTTATAATACATCTTCTAAATAGGTGAAAAAAAAAATTCCACAACGTAAATAAACATAAATTTTTTAGGGGCCAGGGCTAACTCACTTTGGAGAGTGAGGTGGACCCCAAAGTTCGGCCAAGAAGGTGAACGTTTCTGTGCGATCACTTCTCTAGGAGACGAAGCTTGAGCGAAAAGAAGCGGTGAAATGAGAAAAAGAAAAACAATGAGCCGAGAAATGGTCATGTTACATTTAATTAAACTGATGCTTGGCAAGAAGTCGATCTTCTAGAAGGGTCGAATTTCCCTAACTCGAATCCAGAAAAAAGCACTGCCTCGACTCTACCCTAATTCCGTCTTAGACTCCGCGCAGCCATGGCCACCTGCTCGCACTCAGTTTACGAAGTCTTCGCCCACCAGAAGACAGACCTGCTCCTCCATCTCCTGAGCCGAGACTTAGAATCTCAGAAGACCCTCATCTTCGTCCGTAGCCGTGAGCAACTTCAGGCTCTTACCACGGCTCTCGTTCATGCTGGCATCGCAGCCGACTCGGTCTCTGGGAGTAAAAAACCTGAACTGCGTAGCCGTGCCTTATGTGAACTCCTTACAGGGAAGCTCCGTGCTCTTGTGGCCACCGCCGCGATTCTCCGTGATTCCGATCTTGCTGGGATCGAGCAGATCATCCACTTCGACCCCCATGAGTTAGAAAGCGATTACCTTAGCCACCTTGAAATCTCGCGTAAGGAGGTCAGTACCTTCATTTCCCAAAATGATCAAAAGGCTCTTAAGGCGCTCGAAGAGATCTCAAATCCCCCCCTCTCTCGAAAAAAAGCGCTAAATTTCGACTACCACAGCCAGCCTCGAAAAATCCGTGGACCCATTAAAAAAACGCACGCGGCTAACAAAACTAATTCTAAGCCGCTCCAGAACAAAAAGCCAAAGCTGAAAAATAAAGGCCCCCGCCGTAAGACAGGCCGCACACGGAAGCGCTAAAAGGAGCGAAATGGCCCAGCTTCTCAGTCCTTCATCACCAAAAAATGATTTCAGGCAAAACTTGAGTTTTTCGGATCTCACTTCATGCTAGAGGTTTCCTATTTTCCCGATGAAATTTCTCTCTATCGAAGAATCTAACGCCACACACCTCGAGGCCCTCATTTTCCTAGCCGCCGAGATGAAATCCACGCGCACCTCCCACACGAATTTGCCTCTGGCTGGCCAGACATGGGCCATCATTTTCACGAAAGCGTCCACCCGCACTCGGGTTTCCTTCGAGGTGGGCATTCGGGAACTCGGGGGGAATGTCATGTTTCTCTCTAAAAATGACATCCAGCTGGGCCGAGGAGAGCCCATTAAAGATACTGCGCGAGTGCTAGGCCGCATGGTGCATGGAGCAGTTATTAGAACCTACGCTCAGCAAGATGTCGCGGATTTCTATCACTATTCTGGGATTCCCACCATCAATGCCCTCACTGATGAAGAGCACCCCTGCCAGATTCTCGCAGACCTGCTCACCATCCGAGAGAAGCTGGGCTCTTGGGAAGCTAAGAAAATCGCCTTCATTGGTGATGGTGATAATAATATGTCCCGTTCATGGATGTGGGCTGCTAAGCATTTGGGCTTTGAATTAAGCATCGCAGCTCCTCAATCTTGCCTACCTCCGCAGGAGTTTATGGATCGGCTTGCCGCGCCGAATGTCAGCCTTAGCACTGATCCCGCAGAGGCTGCCAGAGACGCCCACGTCATCAATACTGATGTCTGGCTCTCCATGGGGCAAGAAGGGCAAGCCGAAAAAGAAGCCCTCTTCGCGAGTTATCAAGTCAACCAAGACCTACTCTCCCACTGTGCTGAGGGCCACATCGTCCTTCACTGTCTCCCCGCCTATCGAGAGAAAGAAATCACTGAGGACGTTTTAGAACGCCACGCCGATACCATCTTCCAGCAGGCTGAAAATCGCCTCCACGCACAGAAGGCTGTCCTCGCGACTCTTGTAAAATGATCGCTCGCGAGATGGGTAAAGCATGGAGTTTTTTCCGCGAAAGAGGGCTCAAGGAGTGCCTCTTATCTCGAAAAACGCCCTTCCTCATTCAGTTTGGAAAATACGGCTTCTGCGGGTTGCTCTCCCTCGTCGTCTTCATCATCTTTGTGGCCTGTGCCGAGCGCTTCTTTCCCCACTACTTTGCCACCGAGCTCGCAGCCCGAGAACTCGCTTGGAATACGGCCATCCTACACTTCCTTGCCTTCATTCCCGCTAACTTCGTGGCATACGGGCTGAATCGCTGGCTCGTTTTCACCCCCGGTCGCCACTCCGTGAAACGAGAGCTTAGCCTATTTACCCTCATTTCATTTATCAGTTTCGCACTCGGAGAAGTCCTCCCCTTCTGGCTGATTCAGAACTTTAGCTTACCCCGCCCTCTCATCCACTTCTCTTTCATTATCTCGTCTGCTCTGATCAATTTCATCTGTCGGAAACTCTTCGTCTTTGAAAACTAAGTTCAGGTCTCTACGACTCTTTTCTACTCACCCTTTTCTCCTGCCGGAGTTTCTAAAAAATCGGGTTTCTTAGTCAGGTATTTTTCTATCAATACCTCCTCTCTTGCCAAAAAGGGCTCATATCCCTCCTCACGTGTATTGACGATGATGGCCAGCACCTCCCCTTCACTCCAGACGTAACTTAAGATCCCATTCGTCCAGCCCCAGTGGTTAATATCATCATGGTCTGCTGGTTTCACAATGCCTCGCTCCGTTTTAAGAATCTCCTTAAATGCCGTGCGGAATTCCATCCAACTCTGAAAATGACGAATGTGGAGTAATGATAAGGCCGTGACTAAGGCTAGGACTGATAAGAGCCATCTCTTAGTGAAGCGTAAGCGCGAAAGACTCGCCATCCCTGCACCGAGCATGAACACGGGCAAGACGGTGAGAGTGAGAGTTCTGGTGGAGAACGAAATCCCGCCAGGCACTCCATTTATAAAAAGGGATGAAATGCCGATCAGTAAAGGTAAGACTCCTGCTGCAAGGTAGGCCCGCCACGAGGATAGAAAATATCCCCAAGTCGCGAAAACCACAAAGAACAGACCCATCCATGGATAAGGGTGCCCGAGTGAATCGATAATCGCCTTTAAAAAATGCCCTCGGTTACCCGGGTCTCTTGGATAAAGAATCCAGTGAGCCGCAATGAAGACCGAGGCGAGGGCTAGTGCCATAAAAAGAAAATTGCCCACCCGCTCGCGAGGAGATTTAGCAAGCCAGCCTCGGAAGGCAAAGAGCAGTCCAAAAATCGTCCCAGAGGCGATCGCAGTCTCATAAAGCCTCATGTGGATAAATAGGAGCAGCGCCAGCAAAAGCTGCTCTATCCCACTCAAGGGCCTTCGTAAGATCCCAAGATATAAGATCGGCCAGGCGATCGTGAGTAGCACCATGTGCTCTCCGTAAAGAAGGCACCAGCCTGCCAAGTTCAGACTGGCCAGTGAAATGAGGTAAAAAAAGATCAAGCTGGGACGTTCTCTCGTAGCATAAAGGGAGGTCCCGAAACCGAGGATCCATGGAAACCATAGCCCGAAGCCAAAAAGGAATTCTAAAACCTTTAAGTCCCTCACCCCTAGCTGGACTGCCCACACTAAGGGCCACTGCGAAAGGAACTCCGCGTGCACTCGGGACGGTGAGATATTAGTAAAGCCCTCCTTGCCGAGAATGATCGTAAAGTAAAAGCAGCCATCGCCTGAGAAATAGGTATCTACGGAAAAACCTAGCCACAAGGCACCCGAAATAATGGCGAAAAATAGCACCGCCCACTTCCGGACCTCACTTGCACCCAGCTCCATATCCTGTTTTAGATTCATCGTGATTTTGCTAAGCCTACCCTCTCAGCTACCAAGAACTCCGGTCTCGCCTTCACCTCGGTATAGATGCGATTGAGATACTCTCCTATCACTCCCAAGAACAGAAGCTGCACCCCACCTAGAAATAAGACCGTGACAATCGTAGCGGCAAAACCGGGCACAATTGGCAAGCCCATCGCCAAGAAGGGCTCTGGGTAAATTTTCTGAACTACGAAAACAAGGGCTCCCAAGCCCGAGAAAAAAGAAACGAGCAAGCCCACATAAGAGGCCAGCCTCAGTGGAACTCCGCTGAACGAAAACAGACCATCACTTGCGAGCTTGAGTAACTTCTTAAGGGTGTACTTTGGCTCCCCCGCGAAGCGCGCACTTCGCTCATACTCTAGACCTGTCTGCCGAAATCCCGACCACGCTCGCAGGCCTCGGAGAAAGCGATTCTTCTCTGGAAAAGCGACCAAGGTATCTACCACTTTACGGTCCAGCAGGCTGAAATCACCAGAATCTAACGGGAAATCCTCGATCTCAGTCATCGACTTCATTAAGCGGTAAAAACAAAAGTAAGCTGCTTTTTTGATAGGCCCCTCTTTACGCTTTTTTCGCACCGCATAGACCACCTCATAGCCCTCACGCCAAGTCTCGATAAGATCTTTAATTAATTCCGGTGGATCTTGTAAATCCGCATCTATGATGGCCACCACTTCTCCCGAGGCCGCCTCTAGGCCAGCAGAAACAGCCGCCTGATGACCAAAGTTCCGACTCAGCACGACCAATTTCCACCTCGTATCCCTTCCATGCTGCTCGCGGAGTAAATCGACGGTCTGATCTCCAGAACCATCATCGACACAGATCACCTCGTAATCTTCCGGCCAGTCTTTCGCCACCTTCTCCACCCGCTCAAAGAGTGCGGGAAGAGACTCCTCTTCATTAAAGCAGGGGACGATCACACTTAACGATTTAGGACTCTTTCTCATGGTGGGACGCGATGATAATCACTCGGTAAACTATTCCGCAATCTTCAGCGAGAAGTCACAATAAGCTTAAATTCTTCAAAAAGACGCTCAGGGGCATCTGGAAATTTTTCAATTAAGAGCTTCTCCCACTCTTCCACCCCTTCCGCATCCAGCTCCGCACCATCTGGACTCATAATTTGGTCCAGGTGGATCTTAGTCGGTGGAGTGTAAGAAAAGGGATTTTCCCAGCGAAAAGTCGCCACCCACCCGTCACGATACCAAGCCATACACACCCCACTCACCCCCGTGTTACAGGCAAAACTAATCTGCGTCCGCTCTTCGCTAGAAGGCTTCAACAAGGAGCGTCCTAGAAGCCCCTCACCTCGCTCTAATCCCAGCAAATCACGTAAACTCGGTAACAGATCTAAGTGTGAAGCCGAGGCCTGTGGCGGAGCAAGCTGCCCCTTCGGCCATTTCACAAATAAAGGGACCTGCGTCTGTGCAGGTAAGAGGGAAGAGCTGTGAAACCAGCTCCCGTTCTCATAAAATTCTTCCCCATGATCTCCCGTCACAATGATGACACTATTCTCGTAACGATCTAACTTTTTAAGCTCTTTGACAAATTCTTCGATCTGAAAGTCAAGCCACGCAACCGAGTTATGGTAACGTCTCTTAAAGGAGGCAATTTCATCTTCACTCGGAAATGCGGGGATACCAGATCCATCAAAATAATCCTCATAAGGCACCTTAAAATCCTCTGCCCAGCGGTAACCGTAATGCGTCGAGTCTAGGGCAATAAAATGGAAATTCCCACTTGAAGGGGCACTTTGTAATGATCTTAGGGCCGATTTAAAGGATGCCTTTTCCCGCTCCGGAATCTGTGAGTAGTAATCTCGCCAATGAATCTCCCCCTCGCGTGACTGTTCATAGACTTGGTAAATATCCTCAGCTGAGCCGAAGCTCGTCGCCCCCATATTCCGATAGGAGAGATCACACACAGTGCGTAATTCCATGCGATATTCAGCCTTCTTCAATAACTCAAACCAAGCCGGAATTCCCAGTTCACCCTTCTCTAAATAGGAGGCCTTATCACCGGCCCAAAACACCGGTAAGACCCCGTGAAAAAGCCCATACCATGAGAGGGCTGTTGAATTAGAAGCAGCCCATGTTCTCCCTAAGCGCTGGCATTCGTGATCACGAAAATGACTCAGAAAGGGCGCGTGCTCCGGCGCAATCGCATCCTGCCTTACACTCTCCATCATGATGATGAAGATATCCGGTCGTATTCCTTCACTCGGAATCACCTCTTCACCGAACCGTTCATTTTTTGGAAAAAATTTCACCTGAAATGCCGCAACTCCTAGCGGAGGTTCCATTCCTGTCGTCAAATGAATGTCATAGCCATTGTGCTCCCAGCGCAGGGCATTCCGAGATTTCCAATTCGTGCCAACATACTTCTCCGCCCAGACCCCTCCCCAGAGACCTAATAAAAAGACCACGAGAATCCACCGCCGAGGCTGCAAACAAGACGCCCATTTTAAATCTGCCAGCCAATGACAAAGGAGGTAAATCCCCCACACGAGGGCAAAAAAACCAAGAACCACCACCCATGAAGGAAGAGGCACCCCACTCGAGGCCAAATTAGCCCCTAAATCGAATTTCCCCGCTTCATCTAGCTGATTTAGCATATTAATAATGGGATTCTTCCACGTCACAATCGCCACGAAATCGGCCAAAATCACGAAAGGAAAACACGCCGCAATCACCCAAGGCCAGCGACGCATCCGCCGAGGAGCCAGCGCCCCTGCAAGACCACAACCCACCCAGTAACATCCCACCACGACTGCTCCCGTTAAAATCCGACCAAGCATCGCGCTCATTTTCTCTAGCCAAGTGAAGGGGAATCCATCCAGAACGAGATAATTGTGCAAACCAAACACCCCGACCGATAGAACGAACCACATCCAGTGAAATTGATGTTTCTCACCACACCAACGCCGAAAGCCCCCCATCACGGTGCGCCCTGATAACTTTAACCACAAAAGCCCCCCTAAGGCGGCCCCCCCGATTCCCCACCAGATCGCAAAAATCATATTGGAACCGAAGCTCCCCGCTCCCTGAACCCAGGGAGCACGAGGACCATCAAAGGCAATCGCCACAATGAAGGGTAGAAGCGCAAGAATCCCCCCACTCAGCCAGAAAGGCCCGTGCCAGCGATCACTCAGCTTACGATTCATCACAAGTCCGCCTCTGCGGAAATTTTTAGTTACCACGCCTCATCGGGATTAGCAACAAATCCTCCTCAATCCTCTGGCAATAAAACTTCACCATTCAGCACCTAGCAGCCATGCTCTTCTCATGCTCCAGTCTTTCTTAGACGCCTCCCCCTCTCTAAAGATCTGTGGGGTCACCACTCCTGCTGACGCCCTGCGCCTAGCCGAACTTAAAGTCACCGCACTGGGGCTAAATTTCTGGCCCTCCTCTAAGCGGTATTGCTCCCCCCAAGAAGCCTCTTTAATTTCGCCTCTCCTTAGCGGTCAAATTCTCCGAGTGGGGGTCTTTGTAAATAACTCCCGCCCCCTCGCACTCGACCTCTTCAGAGCGAAGCTCATCGACATCGTCCAGCTTCACGGAAATGAGACTCTAGAAGACATCAACTACTTCCTCCACCACTCCATCCCAGTCATTCGTGCCGTCTCAGCCACTCAGCTCCCCGATGGACCTTTCCCTAAGGATAACTTCGCCCTCCTCATCGACACCCCAGCCGGTAAGGACTATGGCGGAACCGGTAAAACCTTTGATTGGTCCTTAGCCCGCAACTTCCGTGAAAAAAATCCCCAAGTCCCGACCATCCTCGCAGGTGGACTCACCCCGGCTAATGCCGCTTCCGCTATCACTACCGTCCACCCCACAGCCCTCGACATCGCCTCCGGTGCTGAACTCTCTCCAGGGCTAAAAGACTTTGATAAAATTCAGTCACTCTTAAAGACCCTAGCACAGCACTCTTAAACCATGAACGTCCTACTCGTTTTCCTCGGTGGAGGTCTCGGTTCCATCGCCCGCCTCGGACTCTCCACCCTCGTTCAGAACCTTGCCACCAAGACCGCACTACACCGCTTTCCCTTTGGTATTCTCACTTGTAACCTCATCGGCTGCTTCCTCACCGGCTGCCTCTTTGGCTACTTCGCGCATAAAACTGCCCCCCCTTGGGTCTTCCCGCTCCTCGCTACCGGCTTCTTAGGAGGTTTCACCACTTTTTCCACCTTTGCGAAAGACTGCCATATCCTTTGGAACTCACAACTCACGGGACAACTCATGATCCAAATCGCCCTCTCTCTCCTCCTCGGCCTTCTCGCAGTCTCCCTCGGTATCAAGCTCACCCACCCGAGCACTCATTAATTTTACAAAATCGCCTTTACCTTGCTCTACGGTGTCTAAAAGGTTAAATTGACGAATAGGTTCTTCCGCCATGTTTAAACACTTCCTGCTCATCTTCATCGGGACTTGCTGCATCCTCTCAGCAGATCTTGTCGCTCACTACGCCCTCGACGAGACTGATCCCACTTCTCCCATCGTAAATGACTCCTTTGGTAATAACCCCGGGACTCTCATCGGCAGCGCTCCCCCCACTAAAAATTTCGTCGGAGCTCACGGTAGCAGCCATAATTTCCCCCAGCGCTCGGGCTTCAGCATCTCCCCTGCCCCTGAGGTCCAGCCAGCCGACCAATTCACCATCTCATTCTGGTTCTACCCCACCAGCCTCGAGAGCTTCGATCGTCTTTTTGAAACTCTCAGTGGTACAGGTAATGCCGGTTCAGGTCTTCGGATAGATCTAGGGCCTTCTCCGGGAAATCGTCTGCGAGCTCTCTTACGGGATGGTAACGGCAGTAGCAACACCACCATCATCTCCCCCCTCACTCTCGCCACCGGTAACTGGTACTTCGCTGCCCTACGCTACGATTCTCTAAATAACTCATGTGCTCTCACCCTACTTCAGGATAGCAGCACCACCATTTCCCCTGCCGATATCTCTTCTGCTACAACCACCCTGAACGCCCTCGGCACAAATGCCATCTCCCACGCGACTGGTGTCTTCATCGCAGCAGATGACCCGAATGCCGTAAATTCAAATGACTTCGGAGGGGCCATTGACGACCTCGCCTTCTTCCAAACAGGTGACCGCTTCGGCGTCCTCACTGACTCAGAACTAGCTCAGGTCTATAACATCGGGGCCCTCGCCTTCGATCCTCCCTCACCCCTGCCCACCATCAACTCCTTTACCAACAACAACCCTGATCCGAGCAGCGGCGCACCCTTCACCCTCAGTTGGGATGTCACTGGCGCGGACCTCGTGGAGATTTCTCCTAGCATCGGCACCGTCAGCTCCAGTGCTTCCCTCACCCTCACCTCCACCTTTACCCAAGTCTACACCCTCACTGCTAGTAACGCAGAAGGGAGCACCAGCGCTAGAGTGCAAGTCACTGTCGATGGCCAAGCCCTCGCCCCTCGCCTCAGTGAATTTCTAGCACGTAATGACAGCTTTGATGATGGCGATGGCAACTCGAGTGATTGGATTGAAATTCATAATCCTAATACCTTCCCCCTAGATCTCTCCGGTTACCACCTCAGTGATGACCCCACTAATCTTACCCTGTGGACCTTCCCTCCTGGAAGCATCCTTGCCCCGAACCAATATTTCCTCGTCTTTGCCTCCGGGACAGGCACCCCTGACTCTGCGGGAAACCTCCATACCAATTTTTCCCTTAGATCGGGCGGCGAATACCTAGCATTCACCTCGCCGACTAATGGAATCATCGAAGAATTCTCACCAGCATACCCGCCGCAGCTCACCGATACCAGTTACACCGCAGCAGGCTACCTCGCCCTCCCCACCCCTCGCGAAAGGAATCTAGGCACCCCACAACAAGGCTTCGTCGCTGATACCTCCTTTAATATCGACCGTGGACACTACACAGTCCCCTTTAACCTCATCATCTCCACCCCCACTCCTAACGCACAGATCTTCTACACGATTGATGGCACTGACCCCTCTCCCAGTAACGGAACACTCTACACTGGCCCCCTGAATATCTCTACCACCACCGTCTTACGGGCGGCCGCTTTCAGGGATAATTTCCTCCCCACTAACATCGACACCCAGTCGTATCTCTTCCTAAACGAGGTCATCAACCAAGGAAACACCCCACCTAACACCACCACCCTCTGGGCTGGACGCCTCGCTGACTACGAGATGGACCCAGAAGTCGTCAATGACCCAGCTTATGTGAACGAGATCATTCCAGCCCTCCAAAGATTCCCTTCTCTCTCCCTCACACTAGACCCTCAGGACTTCTACGGCCCTCGAGGAATCTACCAAAATCCTCGCAGCGAAGGACGCGACTGGGAACGCCCCGTCTCTGCGGAACTCATCTCTCATGATGGCTCAGAAAATGGTTTTCAAATCGACGCCGGCATTCGCATCCAGGGAGGGTCTAGTCGTAATCCTGATACCCCTAAGCACTCCATGTCCCTCCGTTTCCGTAATGTCTACGGAGCGGGGAAATTAAACTACCCTCTCTTCAGAGACTCCCCAGATGGCCGCGACGCCACCGAAGAATTTGACATCCTCCAGCTCCGCTCCGGCTACAACTACGGCTGGACCCACCGCCACTTCTGGCAGGCCAATAAAGCACAGTACGCTCGGGACCAATTCGTAAACGACCTCTTCTTAGACATGGGGAACACCGGAGTCCACGGGCGCTGGATTCACCTCTACATCAACGGCATATACTGGGGTATCTACCACATGCACGAGCGTCCCGATCAAGACTTCATGGAATCATACTTCGGAGGAGATGACTCAGATTATGATGCCATTAACGCCGGCGTCGCGAATTCTGGAACGATCGACGCATACGATGCCATGGCCGATGTCGCCGAGGGAAACATCAGCTCTCCCACCGTCTATCAAACTCTCCAAGAGCACCTCGACCTTCCTTCATTCATCGACTACATGCTCATCAACTTCTACATCGGAAATAGCGACTGGGACGGCGGCAACTGGCGGGCAGCTGGCACCGGCCCCAGCGGTATCCCCTTTCATTTCATCCCTTGGGACAGCGAATTTGCAATCTCTCCACCCCGTGTCGCCACCTCGTCCATCTCAGAAGCCCTAGACATAGACCGGACCAATCTAGACAGAAATAACCGCCCTACGGGAATTCACCAAGACCTCACCAGAAACCCAGAATACCGCCTCGCTTTCGCCGATCGCGCCCACTTTGCCCTATTTAATGACGGCCCGCTCTCACCCACGGGAACTGACCTAACCTGGCGTCGACGTGCCCTTGATATGGAAGTAGCCATCGTCGCTGAATCTGCCCGCTGGGGAGACTATCGTCGAGACGTCCAAGCTTCCGGCGGCTGGACCTCCGCTGACTATGACCTCTACACTCGGGATGATGATTACCTCCCTATTCAAAGCTTCATCTTAGGCACTTACCTCCCCGAGCGTCCTAATATCTTTCTAGACCAGCTTCGCGCTCGGGATCTTTACCCCAGTGTAGATGCCCCTGTCTATGATCAGAACGTGAACACCCTCACCATGATTAACCCTAATCCTAGTGGCAGCATCTTCTTCACCACTGACGGGAGTGACCCTCGCAACCCCTCTGCACAAACTTACACCGGCCCCATCAGCATTAGTGCCTCCGCCACCTATAATTCCCGCGTATTAGAAGGCGGCGTATGGTCCGCTCTTCAGTCAGTCGATATCCTCATCGGAAGCTCTGCCAATTCTACCAATCTCGTCATTTCAGAAATCTTCTATAATCCTCCCGGCCCTAGCGAAGATCAAGAATTCATCGAACTCACCAACATCTCAGATGTCCAGATCGACCTTAGCAACTTGAGCTTTACCGCCGGAATCACCTACACCTTCCCTCTAAATACCACCCTCCCAGCGAATGCTCAGCTCATCCTCACTCCGGCTGATTACACTGGTTCCCTCGATAATGATGGCGAGACCCTCACTCTAGTCGATGCCACAGGCGCTATCATCGAATCCTTCACTTATAACGACTCTGGCGACTGGCCAGCCCCTCCAGACGGTGATGGCTACTCGCTCGTCCGCATCTCACCAGCCTCGCAACTCCCGGGTGACGATCCTAACTCATGGCGCCCTTCCACCACCCTAGAGGGCAACCCTAATAGCAGCGATGCCACCACCTTCCCCGGCGGGAACTCTGCCGACCTCCTAGCCTATGCCTTCGGCCCGAATCAACTCACCCTGAATCAAGCTCTTGGCTCAGTAAGCTCTCCCCGGAATCTCGCAGCAGATGACGTGATTTACACCGTTCAAACCTCTACAGATCTACGCACTTGGATCAATCTACCTACCCCAGACAGCAGCTCTCCTCCGAGTAATGGCTTCATCTTTCTTAACTACCAAGTTGATCCCGCCGGGCCTAAGCGCTTCTTCCGTACCAATGTCTCTTTAAGGCCCTAAACCGCAGCTCACTCTCCCCATAGATTCGCAAGATTAACGCAAACTGCGCATCCACTTATTCATCTCATTCACCCTTTCACAACGCCCCTGCCCGAGTCACCCTCCCCACATGCCTCTTTCCGCAAGCATCCTCATCGATGGGCCCTCAGAGCTCGTCTTTGACTACGCCATTCCGGAAAACCTAAACGTCCTTCCCGGTTGCCGAGTCCGCATCCCCCTACGTAACCGCCCCGCCACCGGAACCGTTCTCCGAGTCGCCGAAAAGCCACAAGGCGACTTTGACCTACGCTTTCTTACTGATCTAGTAGATCCAGAACCCCTCGTCACGGGCCCCCTTCTCAAGCTCGCCGAGTGGATCAGCTCCTACTACGGAACTCCCCTTGAACAAGTCATCCGCTCCATCATTCCCAGCTCTATTCGAGGGGAAAAAAACTCCGCTAAAACTCGCCGAGCTGCCATTTTAAATAAAAAACCCTCTCAAGAAGAACTAGACGCCCTTGCCAAACGAGCTAAGCGGCAGCATCAAATCATCAGCCTGCTCTCGGTCTCTCCAGACCCCATTCCCATCAGTGACCTTGGTGGCCCCTCCGCCTCCGCCTCCCTAAAAGCGCTCGCCGAAAAAGGCTGGATTAAGCTCACCCAGCTCGAAGTCCGCCGTGATCCCGATGCCCACGAAACATTTGCCCCCACTCAGCCTCTCACTCTCAATCCCGAACAGGCCGAGATCCACCAGAGCCTTCTCAAGAGCCTCCACTCTGAAAAACCCACTCCTATTCTACTCCACGGCATCACCGGATCAGGCAAAACCGAAGTCTACCTCCAAGCGACCAAAGCCGCTTTAGATCTGGGGAAAAACATCCTCATCCTCGTTCCTGAAATCTCTCTCGCCCCTCAGACCGTGCAGCGATTTAAAGCTCGCTTCCATGAACAAGTCGACCAGATCGCCGTCCTCCATTCTAACCTTTCTCAGGGAGAACGCTTCGACGAATGGCACCGTATCCGCGCTGGCAAAGCTCGCATCATCATCGGAGCACGCTCCGCTATCTTTGCCCCGGCAAAAAACCTCGGCCTCATCATCGTAGACGAGGAGCATGAGCCCGCCTACAAGCAGGAAAACCCTCCAAAGTACCACGCACGGGACCTCGCCGTCGTCCGCTGTCACCTCGAGAAATGCTCCGTCCTTCTCGGCTCCGCCACCCCCTCGCTGGAAACATTTCAAAACACCCAGCTCGGCAAGTACCAACTCGGAATACTCAGCGAACGTGCCGATGGCGCCTCCCTCCCACTCACCCGAGTTGTCGATATGCGGATCGAGGCTAAAAAACATAAAGGCCGAGACGCCATCATCTCTGACATTCTTCGTACTTCTATCGAGAAACGCCTTGAAGCAAATGAGCAAGTCATCGTCTTCTTAAATCGTCGCGGCTTCGCCCGCTCACTCCAGTGCCCCCCTTGTGGCCACGTCATCGAGTGTAATCACTGCGCCATCCCTCTCACTTATCACCGAGCGGAAGAACGCCTCATCTGTCACGTATGCGGACACCAAGCAGTGGTCCCGCGCATCTGCCCTAATTGTAAAGACCCCGCCATAAGGCAACAGGGATACGGCACAGAAAAAGCCGAAATCATCCTGCGTAAAGTCTTCCCTTCTGCTAAAATTGCCCGCCTCGACACAGACACCACTCGGCGGAAAAACACCCTGCGTGACACCCTGCGCGACTTCCGTGCTAAAAAGATCAATATCCTTCTGGGCACTCAAATGATCGCCAAAGGGCTAGATTTCCCGAACGTCACCCTCGTCGGCGTTCTGAATGCCGACCTCTCACTCTATGCCCCAGACTTCCGCGCTGGGGAACGCACCTTCCAGCTCCTCACCCAGGTCGCTGGGCGTGCCGGCCGGGGTGATCTCGCTGGAGAAGTCATCATTCAGACTTCCACCCCTCATTCCCCCTCCATTCAGTTCGCAAGGCATCATGATTTTCATGGCTTTGTCGCGCAGGAACTCGATATGCGTAAACAATTCGGCTACCCTCCCTTTACCCACCTCGCCCTTCTTCTCGCCCGTTCCAGTCATGAACGCCGCGCAGAATTCACCCTCCAGACCCTCCACCGTAAACTAGCCGAGAACCTTCCCGAGGGGGTCATCCTCGGTGATCCCATTCCCAGCCCCCTCACCAAGTCACATTCGCAATTTCGCTTCCAGCTCCTCCTGCGTGGACCTAACCCAAGAGCACTCTCCCAGCATCTAAATAAGACTCTTAAAAACACCCCTACCCCTGAGGACGTCATTGTCACTGCAGATCTAGATGCCTACGACCTTGGCTAACCTTAGCTAAGCATGGGGGAAATTTCTAAATCAATTCCGAGTATTCCCCCCCAAAGAAAAAGGCCACCCGCATCGCTGCGAGTGGCCAGATTTTTTTCGCTTTAAGAAGGAGTGATTTCTACTCAGCCACTTCTTCCTCTTTCTTAGGAGGATTCACCTGGATAGGCGGAGTAACAGCCTCGATTTTCTTCTTAGAAGCCTTTTTCTCAGGCGCCTTTTTCGGGGCTACTCCAGCGATGATTTCAAATACCTCGATATCAAACACCAATAAGCCAGACGGCCCACCGGGGCGAGTGGGAGTATCACCATAAGCCAAGTCAGCGGGGATCCAGAAGCGGGTTTTCTCCCCCTCTACCATCACTTTTAAGGCCTCTAACCAGCCTTTAATCACGCCACCACGCATATTCACAGTGAAGAGCTCATCTCGTTCAATCGAGTTGTCGAACATTTTACCATCAGTCGTCCAGCCCGCATAGTGGACCTTCACCTGATCGTGGGGTCCCGGCTTCTTGGTCCCAGTTCCTTTTTTAAGCACTCGATAAGCCAATCCAGAGGCAGTCTTAATCGCATCATCAGGAGCTGCTGCCACATCCTCAGGAGTTTCTGGAGCTGCGGGAGGAGTCTTAAAACTAACTAGTTCAAGGTCGAAGGTCAAAGCACCCTTAGGAGCACCGGGGAGCTTCTGATCGAAGGTCTGATCTTCGGGGATCCAGGCCCGGATCTTATCCCCCTTTTTCATCCCCTTCAGTAGCTCGGGCCAGCCCAGCACGGCTGACTTTGCTAAATTGAACGACATTGGCTTGCCGAGTTGCTTATTTGAACCCACGGCAGCTCCATTGACATCCCACCCTGAAAAATTCACTTCTACCAAATCTCCATCCTGAGGCGAGTTCTCTCCTTCTCCAGTCTGGAGAACCACATAAGGGATTCCAGACGCGCTCTTCTTGGCATTTTCTGGCGCTTGGGCTACGTTCTCCGGTGCATCAGCAGCGCGAGGAGGCTTAGGAACAGGGCGGAAATCAATCAGCTCAAAGTCAAAAACCAAGTCTCCAGAGGGAGCCCCTGCGGGAGACTTCCCCTCCTGCCCAAAGCCCAGCTCAGCAGGAATCCAGAAACGGCGTTTCTCACCCTTCTTCATCAGTTGAATCCCTTCGATCCATCCCTTCACGCTGAGTTCATCTAACTTGAACTGAGCAGGGCGGGGCTGGTTCCGAGTGCTAGTGAGAAATTCACCATCAGCCTTCCACCCAGAGAAATGAACCGTGATCACATCTTCTGCGCTCGGTTTCGCATCGCCCTCTCCCTCCTTGAGAATTTGGCTCTTAAGGCCTGATTCGGTCACCAGAGCATCGGCAGGAGCAGTGAGATTCTCAGGAACCTCTGGTGCTTTCTTAATCTCTAGAAGCTCCACATCGAAGGTCAAATCTCCCGGGACCCGTCCCTCATCACCATAAGCTAGTTCTGCAGGGATCCAGAAGCGGCGCTTCTCTCCGACCTCCATCAGCTGCACTCCTTCAGTCCATCCTTTGATCACCTGATTCAAGGGGAACTCCACAGGCTGTCCTCGGTTCAGAGAGCTATCGAACATTTCACCATCTGAGGCCTTCCAGCCCGTGTAGTGAACTTTCACGGTATCGGCCTCACTAGGCTTCTCACCACCATTTCCAGCTTTCAAGATGATCGAGGCCAGCCCTGATGGGGTCTTCTCAGCGCCTTCTGGAGCAGCAGCGACATTATCCGGAGCTTTTAGAGGATCTGGAAGTGCCGGTTCAGCCACCTTCTTTTCCGGCTTGCTTGGCGCCACTGGCTCTTGGGCCACCGCAGAGAGGCTCAGAGTGCCACCCAGTAATCCGGCAATCATCCGGCTTTTTCTTTTAATCATATCAGGAGAACGGTCATCCGCACAAAGCAGCGTGTCAACGCCCCATCTTAGAAGAATAGGTGAAAATCCTGCTAATCCTCGGTGGAAGACTCCTTAAATCCTCCAAGATCACATAAATCGAGGGTACTAGGATTAGCGTGATCGTCGTCGCAAAAAGAATCCCGAAGCCTAAAGAAACAGCCATTGGAATCAGAAATTTAGCCTGCATATCATCTTCTAATAACATCGGCATCAGGCCTGCGAAGGTGGTCAAGGAGGTGAGCAAAATCGGACGAAAACGCCGCGCTCCGGCCTTCTGAGCCGCCTCGACGATTCCCTGCCCATTCACCCGATGACGGTTCACATAGTCAACCAGTACGAGCGAATCATTCACCACGACCCCCGCAAGTGCTACGATGCCACACATCGACATAATGCTAATGTTTAAACCCATGACGAGATGCCCCGCCACCGCCCCCACAAGGCCGAATGGAATGACACTCATCACGATGACTGGCTGAAGGTAGCTCTTCAGGGGGATCGCCATGAGAACATACATCATGAGGAGAGCTCCGAGGAAACCCACCCCCATCTCGCGGACGCTATCACGCTGATCACTCTGCTCCCCCTCGAAGCTATACCGCACTCCCGGGAACTTCTCTCCAATCTTCTCTAAGACCTCCTCCGTGTATTTACCCACGATCTCATTCGCATTATACCCCCCAGGAAGATCGACATCTGCGCGGATGCTAATGGTGCGGAAGCGGTCCACCCGCGTCACCGTAGCAGGCCCACGGCCGAGCTTTGGCTCCACCACTTCTAAAATAGGCACCTCATCACCAGCAGGACTACGCAGCTTCATCTGCTCAAAATTCACCACGGACTCCCGCTCAGCTTTAGGGAGACGGACCATCACCTTCACTTCATCTCGCTCCCGTTGTAAACGCTGCACCTCATGACCGAAAAAAGCATCACGCACCTGCCGCATGACATTCTCTAAAGTGAAGCCCAGAGCTCTCCCCCTAGCACTAATCTCCTTCACGATCAATTCCTCCCGCCCCTTGCGGTCCGAATTGAAGACATCCACCACCCCCTTGTAGTCCTGCCGGAGGCGCTCGGTCGCCCACGCTGCCGCACGCTCTAGAGAGTCCCTATCTGGCCCCGTGAGGTTAATGTCGATCGCATTTCCTCCCGCCCCTGTCTCGGCCCGGAACACCAGTGAGACGACTCCCGGAATCTCCCCCACCTTTTTTTGCCAAAGAGCCTTCAACTCCTCACTAGAAACATCACGCGTTTTCGCCGCGACTAACTCTAAAGTAACCTCCCCGAGATGAGTCCCCGCCGCCGGTCCAGATGAGGCGATGCTAGGATCAAAGGGCTGCATCCCAGCAGTTCCTAAGGCATTCAGCACGACTGAATTCCCATGAAAGTCCTCCACCTCTTCCCCCAGCTCTCGGGCCGCTTCCTCGAGTGCCTGCACCACCTTCTGTGTTTCTGAAAAAGGCACCCCTAAAGGCATTTCTAATTTCGCAGAAAGAATCTCACCTTCTACCTTAGGAAAGAATACCCAAGGGAGCCACCCCGTCGTAATTAAGCTCACTGACAGCACCACCAGAGCCATAAAAGTGGCCCAGACTAAATAGCGAAATCTTAGGCAAAGGACGAGAAAGGGTGCGTAAATCCGCTCTACAAAACGCTCTAACCCACCCGCAATAGTCGCTTGTAAGCGGAAAATAACATTCGGACTCGGCTCAGAGGAAGTCGGCTTCAGAAGTGCCAGATGAGCAGGTAGGACCAGCTTAGATTGTAGAAGTGAAAACAGTAAGACTGGGATCACGACTAAAGGGATATTCGGCCAGATTTTCCCACTCACCCCGCTCAGCCCTAGCATGGGCGTAAATGCCGCCGCCGTCGTAAGAATTCCAAAGATCACCACCACGCCCACTTCATGAGTTCCTTTCCAACTCGCCTCCCGTGGGTGCTCTCCACCCTGAATCCGAGTGTAGACATTCTCCCCCACTACGATCGCATCATCCACCACGATTCCTAAAACTAAGATGAAGGCAAAGGCCGAGATCATATTCATCGAGACCCCCAGCTCCGGCATGAGCCAAAGCCCACCCGCAAATGAAACTGGGATTCCTAAGGCGACTAAAAACGCGAGACTCGGCCTCAGGAATAGTGCCAGCACGAGAAGAACTAAGAGTAAACCAGCTCCGATATTGCGCTTCAGCAGCCCTAAGCGCCCCTCTAAGATGAGGCTCTGATCATTCCAGACATCCACCCGCAGCCCCTCGACCTTCTCTAAACTTTCCACATACTCCTTAGCCAGCTTGGCTATTTCTAAAGTATCCTGATCTGCAATCCTAAAGACATGCACGATCACGGCCTGCCGCCCATTAAATTTCGAGACCAGTTCAGAGTCCTCAAAGCCATCGACCACCTCGGCAATTTCACCCAGAGTTAGCTCAGCTCCGTCTGGCCTAGACCTCACCACGATCTCTTCAAATTGCTCGCCTCGATACCTCCGTCCCTGCGCCCGCACTACCACCTCACCCCCTTTCGTTTTCACGGATCCGCTTGGCAAATCTAATGAGGCACTCCGGACCGCTAAGGCCACATCTTGTAAACTCAGATTATACTTCCTTAAGGCATCTTCAGACACCTCGATCGAGATCTCATACGGCCTCACCGACGCCAGTTCAACCTTCTTAATCGTCTGTTGTCCTTTTAAGAAGCGCTGAATAGCCCGCCCCGGCTCAGCCAAGAATCCTGCCAGCTTATTTTCCGCCTTCGGGGGAACATAGTTCAGCAAGCCATCACGGACTTTTTCCGCATAGACTCGCAGGCTGGTCTCATCAGTGTCTGCGGAAATCGCGAGACTTAAGATCTGGCGATTCGCGACCACTTCCTCGAAGACCGGCTCCTCGGCCTCTTCTGCAAAATGATCAATCGCGTCGACCTTAGACTGAACATCCCCGATCACAGCACGCAGCTCAAAGCCGGTCTCCACCTCTACAGTGACCGAGCCCACATTGCGGGAGGCATTGGACGTGACTCTCTTAATCCCATCCACATCTGAAATGGCCTCTTCAATCGGAATAATCACCCCCGTGGTCACCTCCTCAGGAGTCGCATTCGGGTAAGGGACCGTCACCACCACTCCATCAAAGGCAATCTCAGGGAACACCTCCTTACGCAGCTGAAACCAGGCGGTAAATCCAGCCAGCAGGACTGCTCCCATAAGGAAATTTGCCGCGACATGATTCCCGCTAAACCATTTGATAAGTTTCTCCATGATCTATTCCTGCGTGTCTCGTACTTTATTAGCCTCTTTTAGCGTCATGCCCTCCACCGCTAGTTCCAGCTTTGTTAAAATCAGCTTCTCTCCATTCTCAATTCCCTCGCTCGCATACACTAAATCCACCCCACCTTTTACGATCTTAACCTCTCGGTAGTTGAGCTGATTCTTCTCATTGAGAATTCCCACTCGTTCCCGTCCTCTTAAGGCAGCCCTAGGAAGCGCTACCACCCCTGTGAGCTTCAGCCCAGAGAGGCGTGCTTTTAAAAACTGCCCCGCAGAAGGAAGCCGGAATCGCTCGTCTTGCCCCTCATTTGGCAGCACACTTGCCAGTAAAATAGCAGAAGCCGTAGCCTGTTCTAACTCACCCAAATCCCACATCACCTCACCTTGCCACTCGTAAGGACGTCCCCCAATTTTACTATGAAAACTCAGGCTCACTCCTTTAAAGTCTGCCGGGATTTGCCCATAATCATCCAGCGAGAAGGGCAAGCGGATCATTAAATTTTCTGCATCATAGATCATCCCGATCTGGCTCCCTGCCGCTACCACTGCGCCCAAATTTAAATTCACCTCCCGCACCCGGCAGTCAAACGGCGCTCGGATCACCGTGCGCTCCAGATCTTCACGTGCCTTTTCTAAAGCAGCCTCTGCCGCCACCACTCGCGCCCTCGCGCTCCTCAGAAAAGGAAGTCTCAACACCATCTCAGAGGCCTCCTTACCCCCTCCTATTCTTTTCCAATCACGCGCTGCCTGCACGCCACGCGCTTCTTCTTGGGCCAGCATGAGCTTAGCCTCTGCTACCGTCGACTCCGCCTGCGCCACTGCGGTTTCATAATCGAGGCGATCAATCTTAGCGATGACTGCTCCCTTCTGGAATCTTCCCCCCTCTTCAAACTGCGCATGCACCTCGACAATCCGCCCAGAAACTTGAGCTGAAAGCACCGTTTGGCGGCGAGTCCTCACCACGCCCTCACTCATTAGAGGCAGCTCTAAGTCCGCCCGCTGCACCTCCATGACCTCCACCACCGGCACGTTCTCGACTCGCAGCTTCCTCGCAGCCTCCGGGCTATGCTCCTCCAGATAAGTTCCCACCTTCTGGGTCAGGGTAAAGACCACGATGATCGCAACGAGCGAGATGATAATCGTTTTCATATAAATTTAATTTCCAGGCTGGTAATCACCTCCGAGCGCTAAGTGAAGGGTGATTCGGTTATCGAGACGTAGGCGTCGCAAAGACAGTTTCTGGGAAAGTAACGCGATGCGGTTGCTCTGCGCTGTGATGAGTGTCAGCGCGTCACCCGTGCCGCCTCGATACTCTGACGTGGCAGCCTCCGAGGCCTCAGTCGCGGTCTTCACTGCCTTCATCAGAGCAAGCTCTCGCTGGGCTAAGAATCTCTCTGCCACCAAACTCTGCTCAACCTCACCGAAGGCCTTTAAGATCGTACTTTGTAATCTCGCTAAGTTCGCCCGGTCATCAGACTTGAGATTTTCTTGCTCCGCGCGCACCGCTCCACCGGCCCAGATGGGCTGCGTCAATCCCCCGACTAAAGACCACACCCCGAAATCAGAATCGAAGATTTGCCGCAGGGAGTCAGTCGTGGTTCCCCCACTTGCCGTAATCAGCAAACTCGGATAAAAGGCTGATTTAGACCTCTGCACGAGAGTCCCCGAAGAAGCGAAACGCCTCTCTGCTTCTAAAATATCAGGGCGGCGCAAGAGCAACTCCGAAGGAAGCCCCGCAGGAGGCATCGCTGGCACTTTTGGCAAATTCTCAGCACTCTGAATCGCCCCCCGAGGGTAGACCCCCATAAGAATCTCGAGTTGCCGAATAGCCTGCTCCCGCTCACCACGCCGCTGAGCTAAAAGAGCCTCATTCGTGGCGACCTCACTCTGCGCAAGACGGACCTGTGACGCCGCCCCACCCTCATCTGCCAGCGCACTCGTGTAACGCTCCCGCACAATCTCGAGAGTCGATCTGAGAAGCCCATCAGTCTCCTCCGCTAGTGCAATCTGCTCATTAGCCTCCGCAAGAGCCAACCAAGCCCTCATCACCTGAGCTGCGAGCGAGGCCCGGGAAGCACGAAAGGTATTCCCCTCTGCTTGTGCTACCGCGATGAGAGCAGCCTCGCTCGCTCGATTTCTCCCCCAGATATCAGGCTCCCAAGCCACACTTAAATTCGCTCCGAAATTCTCAGAAAGAGAAGAAGGAACCCCGCCCCCTCCGAAGGGAAATCCTACAAAAACTTGCCTCTGCCGAGTCCCGCTCAGTCCGCCCTGCACCTGCAGTGAACGAGAGGCCCCTGTGATCCTCGCCGCCGCCACCGCACGCTTCACCCGCTCTGCGGCCACTCGCATATCAGGATTAGCGGCCCAAGCTTGCCGCACGAGTGCTTCCCCACGCCGCCCTCCGATCCGCCTAACCCAGTTCGTATCAATCCCAGCCTTCCCCTCAGGAGTCGCAGACCAGCCTTGTGGAACATTTTCCAAAGCCTCCCCTATCCGAGACTTCGGAATCCAAGCGCTACACCCCCCTAAAATGAGAGTTAAAAATATCAGGGCAACTTTCATTTCTTAAAACCAGCTTCACAAAAATCAATCACTCGCCTCAGCGTTCTCGCAAGTGCCTCATCACCCACCTGCCCCTCAGAAATCTTCTTAAGTAAATCTCCGTGAGTCAGAGTATTACTTAAGACTCCGAAGGAGAAATGAATCCGCCAAAAAACCTCCTCCGAGGAAAGACTGGGACAAGCCGAAATAAAAGCTGGCACATAACGCCGCGCCACCTCACGGAACTGGCCCATCACGACTTCAGGGAACTCATACGGCCGGTCTCCCACCACGCGCCCCATCAGCTTTACAAATAGTTTCTCACTCAGCGGGCTGCTTTGGACCTGAGAAATCAGCGGCTCAAAGAAAGCCTTTAATAGAGCACGCACCGTTCCCATGCCCTCCCTTTCTAACTCATCCAGCCGGCGTAAGCGCTCCTCATTTACCGGAGTAGCCATCTGTGCCACCACCGCATCAGTTAGGCCCTCTCGCGACCCAAAGTGATACTTCACCAATGCCACATTCACCCCCGCTTGCTTAGTAATCTCCCGTAACGACACCGTCTCAAAGCCTCGCTCTGCAAACAGGGTGGAGGCTGCCTCGATCAAAGCAGCCTTCGTCCCGTTTAGATTTTCAATCGGAGTGTCCATGCGGTTTAAACAAGTGTTTAAATCAGATTTCTGATAATTCAACCAAAGCTTCAAAAAAGCTCAAAATCCTCCCCTTCCACATTCATCAGCTTAGTCTAAAGAAGCTAAAGCCGCTCTTGAGAAGAAGCATCCTTTCCGATACCCTCTCGCCCACATGAGTGATTCTCCTCTCGATGCCGAAAGCCCGGACCCACGTTTCGCCTCCTTCGTCTACTTCCAAGCTCAAAACGGCGGGCTCTTCCTCGGTAAAATTCCCAATCCCGCGACCGGAGAGAGCAGCGTAAATCTCCGAGCTGCCAAAAGCGTAGTCGACTCCCTCGAGATGCTTTTTGATAAAACTCAGGGTAACTTGAACAGCTCCGAGGAAAAACTCCTCAAACTCGCCGTCGAAAACCTCCGAAAATTATTCGACGAAGTGTCCGCCACGAACGAAAGTCCCTCAGAAGCATGAAGACATTCCCCCTGGCTAATTTCACCGTCGGATCTGGTGACCCCTTCTTCATTCTCGGCCCCTGCGGGCTAGAAAATGAGGAATTCGTCTGGCGCATGGCCCGAGCTCTTAAAGAAATTGCCGATCGTTTAGAACTTAAATGGCTCTTCAAAGCATCCTATGACAAGGCCAATCGGACTTCAGTCGACTCCTACCGTGGCCCAGGAGTTCAGGAAGGTTGCCGCATTCTCGGAGAAATTGGCAAAGAACTCGGCATTCCCGTAACCAGTGATGTTCACAGTCCAGAAGAGATTCAAATCGCCGCTGAAACCCTAGACCTCATCCAGATTCCGGCCTTCCTCTGCCGCCAAACTGACCTCCTTGCCGCAGCCGCCAAAAGTGGCCGCCCCGTAAATATCAAAAAAGGTCAATTCCTAGCCCCTTGGGACATTAAGCCCATCATCGGCAAGATGGAACATTATGACTGCCAGCAGTTCACCATTACCGAGCGTGGCTCCTCTTTCGGCTATAACAATCTCGTTGCAGACATGCGTTCTCTTCCATGGATGAGAGAGCAAGGCATCCCAGTCATCTTCGACGCCACCCACTCTGTCCAGCGCCCCGGAGGTGACGGGAACAGCACAGGTGGCGATGGTCCGCTCGCCCCTGTCCTAGCCCGCTGCGCCATTGCCGCTGGAGTGGATGGCATCTTTATGGAGGTGCACGAGAATCCCGCCAAGGCCCTCTCAGACGGGCCCAATCAGATCCCCCTTTCAGAAATCGAAGACATCCTAAAAAGGCTTCTCGCCATCCACCGCGCCGCCCACTCAGACTCATGAAGATTCCCCTCCCTCTCCTCTTCTTCAGCAGTCTTCTCCTTCCTCTTAGTGGACAGAGCCAAGAAGAAGTTCTGCCTCTAAGTCTTTCTAAGGAACAAAAGGAAACAGAGAAAAAAGAGAATGAAGATCCCCGCTTTCGGATCCCTCTAGGAGCTGTGGTTTCTAATGTCACGCTTCCCTACTTCGGAGAAAATAAACGCCCCATTTCCCTACTCACTGCCGAGGAAATGACCGTAGAGGGTGCTGATCCCACCCTCGATCCTGAACTCCATGCCACCGAGGTTCAGCGCCTCAACGGACGTGGGCTAAAATTATGGCTCTTTGATAAAAAAGGCCTCGTTAAAAGCATTACCACCATTCCTGAGGCGAAATACCACGTCACTAAGGAACAAATCGTCACCTACGGTCAGCTCATTACACAGGGAGCTGGCGAACAATTTTCCGCTCGCTCTCAGGGAGCGATCTTCACTTTAAAAACTGGTCAGGTTCTTTTCTTAGGACCTGGGATGACCCGATTTTCCCTACCTCAAAAAAAAGAAACAGCCATGAACCTCCGCTCCATTCTCCCCCTGAGTGCTGCTATGCAAATGCTCCTTGCTGCTCCGCCTAGCATCGAACCAGAGCAACTCATAAAATTCGAGCAAGCAGTCGCCACCTCCCTTCCACCCGAAACCGATGCCGATCAAAAATTTGCCACCGCTGATTTACATAATGAAGCACTCGCACAACGAGTCGCCGAATACCTGCTTAAAGTAGGTAAAACGGAACTTCTTACCCAGATTGCTGATCCTCCTAAAATCGACCCAGACCCTTTCGATGCCCCCCTTGAACTCAGCCCCTCAGACATCTCTATCGAATTTGATAAAGGGGCCTACTTCGATAGTGAAGCTCTTGAAGTGGCCTACTTTGGAAACATTAAAATCGAAGGCTTAGGTCTTAAAATGACCTGTAATAAAGACCTTAAAGCCATTTTCAATCCCCCTGCTCCCAAGAAAACTAAAAAGAACGAGAAGGCAAAAGACAGTGAAGCCCCTAAAAAAGATGATTCTGATTCTCCCATTAAAAATTTCTCCGGCTTCGGTGACTTAAAACAAGTTTCAGCAAACGGAAGGATTCGCTTAGAAGGAACCGATAAAGAGGGTAAAAAATTCTTCCTCCGTGGCGACCGTGCCTTATTCGAAAGTAACCCGAAAAATCCCCAAAAAGAAGGGGTCATCACCCTTCGAGGAGACAACCTATCTTTCATTCAAGGTGACCCCTTAAATAAAGAGTCAGAAGAACCCATCATCAGAGGAGATGCCACCACTAAGGATGCTTGGGTCATCGTCAATCTTAGGGAAGGGCTAGACCCCAGTAAAACAGATATGACGGTGCAGTTCAGCCAAGGAAACTTCAAAATCGGAGTGATCAACCGCAAGAAGAAGTAAATGAGTGATCATTGTAATTCACCGGACTCCCCTCTTCTCGATGTCGCCGGTCTACAAAAGTCCTACTCGGGGCGCCGAGTCGTAGATGAGGTGCGACTCCAAGTGAACGCAGGCGAGATCGTAGGCCTTCTCGGTCCAAATGGAGCTGGCAAAACGACCACCTTCTATATGGTTGCAGGACTGGTCCGTCCTGACCACGGGCGAGTCTGCTTCCATGGGAAAGAAATCACCCGTCTGCCCATGCACAAGCGAGCGCAGCGCGGCATGGGCTATCTACCGCAAGAGGAATCAATTTTTCGTAAGCTCAGCGTTGAGGATAATCTCCTCGCAGTCCTCGAGACTCGTAAAGGACTCTCCCGCCACGACCGCCACGCTAAAGCAGACGAGCTCCTTTCCCGCTTTGGTATCCAGCACGTTCGTAAGTCACTTGCTCTTGCTCTCTCAGGAGGAGAAAAACGCCGCCTCTCGCTTGCTCGCTGCCTCTGCACCGAACCCAAGCTGCTCCTCCTTGACGAGCCTTTCGTGGGGATCGATCCCATCGCCGTTCAGGAGATTCACAACATCATCCGGGAACTCAGAGATCAAGATGGGCTCTCTATTCTTATCACCGATCACCAAGTCCGAGAAACCCTCGAAATCGTAGACCGTGCATCTCTCCTCGTAGAAGGAAAAGTCATGATCGAGGGTTCCTCCGATGATCTTGTCAATGATGAAACTGCTCGCCGTCTCTACTTTGGAACCGACTTCCGCTTTTAGCCTCAGTCGAAATAAGCTATAATCCGCGTCCCATCCCCCCCTTCCGTATTGTGAAAAAGACTAGGCAGATCAAAATTTTCGGCTTCTTCCTCCTCATCATCACGGCCCTCGTGATCTTCCTTGGAATGAAACAGCAAGGCTTCTTTGAAGACCCTGCCGTCGCCTTGCGAGAGCTTAAAAAACTCGAAATCCCGGCAACTCCTGAACACGTCCGTGCTGCCGCCGCAAATGGAGAAATTGCCATTCTAGAACTCCTCGGACGAGCGGGCGTAAACTTCTTAGAAAGTGACAGCAGCGGGCAGAACGCCCTCCACCTAGCTCTTCATGCCAATCAAAAAGACGTCCTCCCCATCATCGAGAAATATGGAATGGCCGTAAACGAGATGGACCAAGGCGGACTCGTTCCCCTCTGGTATGCTCTCGAGAAAGAAGACCCCGAACTCGCTCGCTGGCTCATTACACGCAATGCCCAGATCAACTTTAAGGCTGGTCCCGAAATGGCTGCCATCAATTACTACGATGCCGGTCGCTGGGATGATCTAGGATTTCTCTTAGATCATGGCGCGAATGTTAATGTCACTGGCCTAGATGGTGAGAGCCTTCTCGGTAGAGCGATCCATGATGGAAACACCCCTTGGGTCCTACGCCTCCTGCATGCAGGTGCACAGGCAGATCAGAGCACTATCAAGGGAGAGGCACTCATCGCAAAGGCCCTGCGCATGGGCCGAGCAGACTTCGTCATCCGACTTCTTCAGGCTGGTGCTCACCCAGACTCCACCACCACCTCAGGGGAATCCATCCTCCATGAGACAATCATGAATTGGTCTCAAATCGGTCTCCAAGAAAAGGAAGCACAAGCCATCATCGCTTCACTCATTAAACATCAGGCTGATCTTGAAGCACCTAATCAGGCTGGACTCCGCCCGATCCAGTCCTCGATCTTAAGCAACTTCACGGCTGCACAGTCCCTCCTTCTTCCCAGAGTCACCTCCGTCTCAGGCTGTCTCAGCATCGCCATCGACCTTAAAAATCATGAAATTACCAAGGGCCTCTTAGATCGTGGGGCAGACCCTGATGAAGCAATTGGGAACGAAAACGCCCTCTTCACCATGATTAAAGAAGGGAATGCCGAACTTGTCGACAAACTCATTTCCAGTGGAGCCTCTCTAGAAACTCTCGGAGCAGAAGGGCAAAGACCGCTCGTCACGGCAATGGCCGTAGGCCAAGAAGAAGTCGTTCTAGCAATGCTCGCTCACGAGAGACAGCCCGTACTTGATGCAGAGATGATTTTCCCTGTGAGTGAGGAATTCCGTGACCTCTTCGGACGTAAAGGACTCTTCGACTGGTACTGCCGTAATGAACGCCAATTACAGCCCATTCATGTCGCAGTCATGCGAAGACAACTTTCCACCGTAAAACGCCTCTTAGAGCTAGGCTGCAATAAATTCGCCAGCACTAAAAACAAGGTCTACCCGATCCAGATGGCGGCTGCCAATGGTGACATTAAAATGCAGCAACTCCTCATCGGCGTTCCCTACCAAGATGAAGTGCAGGAGCGAAACTTCGTCATCGATCTCTCAGAACAGAAAGTCTACTACTATAATAAGGGGGAACTCATTAAAACCTCACGCATCTCATCTGGGCGTAAGGGGTTCCGCACCCCTACCGGGAACTACGTCATCACAGATAAGACTAAAAACAAGGTCTCTAATATCTACCGCAATGCTGATATGCCCTATTTCCAGCGCTTTAGTTGCAGTCCTATTGGCTTCCATGAAGGGAACACCGGCTCACGCTACGCCTCACATGGCTGCATCCGCCTTCCTCTCTCCGTCGCCAAGTATTTCTGGGGCCAGACTAAACTCGGGGACCGCGTCACCATCCGCGACTAGGAAAAACGACTCACTTAGGGCTGAAATCCCACGAGATCCGGTAAAACTTGATCAGCTCCGCTCGCTAAGAGTTCTTCCTCACTAAAAGCACCAGTCGCGACTGCCACACATTTCACTCCAAAGGCGTGAGCACATGCAACGTCCTTTGGCGTATCACCGATCACAAGAATCTCATCTCGCGAAAAATTTTTTCCAGTATGGGCCTCAGCTCGTGCCAAAGCAATCGGCCCAAGCTTATTACGATCCCAATGATCATCTCCGTATGAGCCGAAGTGAAAGGGGGCTGCTATGCCATAATGCCTCATCTTGCTCACCGCCCCTCGCTCGATGTTTCCCGTCATCAGACCAAGATCATGGCCCGTATCTTCGAGCGATTTTAGCAAGTCCTCTGCTCCCGTAAGAATCCGCCCACCAAAACGCTGATCTTTAAGATTCCGCTCTAATTTCGGCAAGTAACATTGATAAAAACGCTCTTCTAAGGCAGCATCATAAGTTCTCCCAAAATGAGTAAACAGCCCACGGACGATCCCTCCATCTGTGCTCCCTGCCAGATCAAGTTCAGGTCCATCCCCTTCAAATATCTCACGCGCAGCTTCAGTCAGCGCAGACATTCCTGCCCCTCCCGTATCCACGAGGGTTCCATCAATGTCGAAGAGGATCAGCATGCCGCTCTCTACTGTGGAAAATCACTCCTCTCCACCTTCAGTGACCTCCTCATCATCAACCTGCTCGATCTCATCGGCATCGTCAAATTCATGATCTTTCGCCTCATCCTCATGGATCAGCTCACCATGAGATAACATAAATTTACGGATCCTCTTCTCTGGCGCGATCGGGGAAAGAACCATCCCGATGGCACGTCCAGCTAACTTAGGAGCCATGTCCACATGAGACATTCCAGCAAGATCATCCTTCACACGATCCATCACCTCAAAGCCAATATCACGGTGGGCATTCTCACGGCCACGGAACTGAAGCTGCACACGCACCTTATTCCCCTCATCTAAAAATTTCTCAGCACGAGCACACTTGATATTATAATCATGTTCCTCGGTCCGTACACGGAATTTTACCTCCTTCATCTTCACTGGCCCCTTACTCTTAGAGGTCTTCTTCAGCTTAGACTGCTCGTATTTATACTTCCCGTAATCCACGATCCGGCAAACTGGAGGATCCGCCTTTGGGGCGATTTCCACGAGATCAAGCCCCACGGACTTAGCCTTCTCAATCGCCTCCTGAGGTGTCATCACACCTAACTGTTGGCTTTCTTCCCCGTAAACAACGCGGATTTTTGGAGCACGAATGCGATCGTTCACTCGGGTCATATCCCGGCGTGCTCTCTTGAACTTCTTCTTTTTCTTAGCTATGGTCTTAGCGGGTTATTGTTGAAATCGACTAACCTAAATAATGGCATAAGTAAGCTAGTCAGGAGGAATGTCAGCTTATATCGGGGCTCATGCAAGAGCCATCTTTCATCCCTTCGTAAATTGTAAGAATGCCATAGGCTCATCAAAGTGAGCGAGATGAGATGTCTTTGGAAACTCGGGCCACGAAATCATTCGTAGAAATACTCCCAAGATCACCTTCCTCTCGGTGCCGCACACTCACAGACTTCTCTTCCACCTCACGTGCTCCCAGAACCGCCAGGTATGGGATGCGTTCCATCCGAGCGAGTCGGATTTTAGCGCCGATCTTATCACCTGCGTGATCTACCGTCACACGCACTCCAGATTCAGCAAGCTGCTTCGCCAGCTCATTAGCCTCGGCCTCAAACTTCTCAGAAATTGGCAAAACCCGCACCTGCTCAGGAGCTAACCACGTAGGAAATTTGCCCTCAAAATGCTCAATCAGCAGCCCCACAAAACGCTCCAAAGAGCCGAAGGGAGCCCGGTGAATCATCACGGGGCGGTGGCTCTTATTATCTGACCCTACGTAACTCAGGTCAAAGCGCTCGGGTAAATTATAATCCACCTGCACCGTCCCTAGCTGCCAATCACGGCCGATCACATCCTTCACCACGAAGTCAATCTTAGGACCATAAAATGCCGCCTCCCCTGGCTCCTCTGTGTAATCCACGCCGAGGGTCTGAACGGCATCTCGTAGAGCCGCCTCCGCCTTATCCCAGTTCTCAGGGTCTCCCACATATTTATCGCTATCCGGATCACGTAAGGAGAGCCGCACTCCGTAATCGCTCATTCCCAGCGTGTTTAGAACTTTTTTCACGAGGCCAAGACAACCCTGAATCTCCTCTCCCACCTGCTCAGGCGTGCAAAAAAGATGAGCGTCATCCTGTGTAAAACTTCGCACCCGGGTCAGACCTCCCAACTCTCCAGACTGCTCCCAGCGGTAGACTGTCCCGAACTCCGCAAGACGCACGGGAAGATCCCGGTAAGAACGGTGCTCACTATCAAAGATTTTGATATGGTGAGGACAGTTCATCGGCTTCAGGAGAAATCCTTCAATCTCCCCCGTAGAAATGAAATTCAGTAAATCACTGCACTTAGCTCCCTCATCCGCGAGTTCCCGAATCGCGTCCCGCTCCACAATCGGCGGAAATTGGCTATCCTCATAATAAGGAAAGTGGCCGGAAGTCTTATAGAGGCCCAACTTTCCTATATGAGGAGTAAAGACCTGAAAGTATCCCTGCTTGTCTAACTCCTCAGTAATGAAGTCCTGCAACTCTCGTCGGATAATCCCCCCCTTCGGCTTCCAAAGCGGCAGCCCCTGTCCCACTGTTTCATCGAAGGTGAAAAGATTCATCTCCTTCCCTAAACGACGGTGGTCACGCTTCTTCGCCTCCTCCAGACGCTCTAAATGCTCCTCCAGCATCGTCTTATTTTTAAAACAAGTCCCATAAATCCGCTGTAAAGACTGCCTATCCTTATCTCCCTTATAAAAGGCACTCGCCACTGACATCAGCTTAAAAGCCTTACAGTTTCCTGTCCGTCCTACGTGAGGCCCGGCACAGAGATCCCAAAAATCTCCATTTTTAAAGATCGATATCTCTTCACCCTCAGGGATGTCATTGAGTAAATCCACCTTAAAGACTGATTCCACATCGCGCTCCGCCACCGCCGCCAAACGCCCTGACCTCGCCATCACCATTGCCTCATCACGGGAAACCACCATCCGCTCAAATGGCGCATTCTCCTTCACCACCTTCTTCATCTCCGCCTCAATCTGCCCGAAATCATCTGGAGAAATTCGGTGTTTCAAGTCCACATCGTAATAAAAACCACCTTCCACAGGAGGCCCGGCTGCGAACTGCGCATCTGGCCAAATCCGAGAAATCGCCGTCGCTAAAACATGAGCACAAGAATGGCGTAAGCGTTCCAGATCTGACATCTGTTCGCGTTCCTCAAGAGTTTTACGGTCTTTTTCATCAGCCATGAGGCCGTGAGGTAAAGCAGGTGGGAGACAGAAATGCAAGCGTTGCCCATCCTTGAAATACAGCCAGAGCTCATCTCTCCTCAAGAGAAAGCCATCACTTCACCTCGCGCTGAGACACTTTCCGCATTTCCACTTTCTTTAGAGTTTTAAAAAGTCAAAATTAAGATTTCCTCCACCCATGTTCTACATCACCACCGCGATCGACTACCCGAATGGCAAGCCCCACATCGGACACGCCTACGAGAAAATCCTCGCGGACGTCATCACTCGCTACCAACGCTTTCAGGGCATCGAAGCCCACTTCCTCACCGGAGTCGACCAACACGGGCAAAAAATGGTCAAAACCGCCGAAGCCGAAGGAGTCAACGTCGCCACCATCGCCAAGCGCAATACCAAAGGCTTCATCAAACTCTGGGAAAAACTCAACGTCCAATACGATGGCTGGGCTGAAACCACCGACGATCAACACAAAACCTGCGTCCAAGCCATCCTCACCGACCTCAAGGAAAAAGGCGCCCTCTATAAAAAATCCTACGCCGGCTTCTACTCCGTCCGCCAAGAACAATTCCTCACCGACCGCGACCGTAACGACGCAGGAGAATTCGGGCCAGAGTGGGGTGAAGTCATCGAGATCGAAGAAGAAAACTGGTATTTCAAACTCTCCGACCACGCCGACTGGCTCAAATCCACCGTCCAGTCCGATGAGCTCAAAATCATCCCCGAGTTTCGTAAAACCGAGGTCCTAAACGCCGCCGCCCGTGCCGGAGAAACTGACCTCTGCATCTCCCGTCCTAAAGACCGCCTCGCTTGGGGCATCCCCCTTCCATTTGACCCAGACTTCGTCACCTACGTCTGGTTTGACGCCCTCATTAACTACCTCTCCTTCGCTGGTTATCGTAAGCCAGACGGCTCCGCCCTACCGGACTTTAAAACCCTCTGGCCTGCCGATCTGCAAATCATCGGAAAAGACATCCTCGTCCCTGCTCACGCCATCTACTGGCCCTGCATGCTCCACGCCATGGGCTTCGAAGCCAGCGAGATGCCCACCCTCCTCGTCCACGGCTTCTGGAACGTCCGCGGAGATAAAATGTCAAAATCCCTCGGCAACATCATCGACCCTGATGACCTAGCCGAGCAATTCGGCCCAGAAACTCTCCGCTACTACCTCTGCCGCGACATCCGCTCCGGTAAAGACAGCGACTTTGATGCCGAGCGCCTCATCATGCTCTTTAATACCGAACTCGCCAATGACCTCGGTAATCTCCTAAACCGCTCCATCAACATGACTAAGGGTTTTTGCCAATCCACCATCAGCTCCACCGCTACCGATGACCCGGAAGACCTCGCCCTCCGCCAATCTTTACAAAAAACCACCTCCGCCTATCGCCACGCCATGGATCATTACGAGCTCAGTGAGGCCCTCCAAGCGATTAACGACCACGTCACCCACTGTAACGGCTACCTCGAACGCCATAAACCTTGGGAAATGAAAAAAGACGAAACCCTCCTCCCCCGCGTGGGCGAAGTCCTCTCACACACCGCAGAATCCTGCGCCCACCTCGCCCTCCTCCTCCGCCCCATCCTCCCTCAAGCCAGCGAGAAAATCCTCAGCCAGCTTAAAAAGGAAAACCTAGCAGACCTAAAACTCGATGATCTCAAATGGGGCCTCCTCGAAGCAGGCCACCAAACAGGAAAACCAAAACCCGTCTTCCCCCGCATCCAGCTCGAAGAAAAATAAGCCCCTCCCTCCTCTCCCGTGCTCTTTGACAACCGCATCGCCGAACTCCGCGCCCTTCTCACGCGCCATAATCAGCTCTACTATCAAGACGCGGCACCTGAGATTTCAGACGCGGAGTATGATCGCCTCTTCCGTGAGCTAGAAGACCTTGAGAAAGCACACCCCGATCTCCACGATCCCAACTCCCCCACCCAGCGCGTCGGCGGAGCCCCGCTCGAAGCCTTCCAACAGCGTGAGCACCTCCTCCCCATGCTCTCGATTGATGACCTCTTCAGTGATGGCGAGGTCTCCGAGTTCTTCACCCGCCTCCAAAAAGGCC
>CALFVL010000076.1 GCA_937928425.1 uncultured Verrucomicrobiales bacterium | reverse complement strand
AGAGGCCTTTGTTCAGTGTTATGCCAAAGAAGCCGAAAGTTCTTCTCTACGCGTGAATCTTCTAAACCCTGGCGCTACACGCACAGCCATGCGCGCCAAAGCTATGCCAGGTGAAGACCCAACTACCCTCCCCCCTCAGGTCTTCGGCCAGTGTCGCCAGTGGATTCTCCAAAACTTCCCAGACGCTGACCTCGTAAACGTCTCCTCCACCAGCAAGGCCGCCCAGATCGCTCACGAGCGCGCCCATGAAGGAGCCGCCGCCATGGGTGGCCCCCTCGCTGCTGAGCTCTATGGCCTCACCATGCTAGACGAGGCCGTGCAAGACCGCGCAACGAATACCACCCGCTTCCTCGTCATCGGTGAAGAAACCTGTCCTCCCACCGGAAAAGACCGCACCAGCATTCTTTTCTCCGTTCACGACCGCCCCGGCTCACTTGTCAAAGCGCTCCAAGCCTTTGACTCATTCTCAATCAATATGTCAAAAATCGAGAGCCGTCCCTCAAAACAAAAAGACTGGGAGTATATCTTCTACGTCGATCTCGCCGGGCATTGTGACGATGACGAAGTCAAGGAAGCTCTCGAGACTCTCGAAACCCACTGCTCACTTGTCAAAATCCTCGGCTCCTACCCCGATATCATTTGATTCGTTCTGGTCATTTTAAAGCAGTCTGACAAATTCAGACCCATCATGATCCAAGAAGGCATTCTCAACCCCGCCATCAATCACCTCCTCTCCCGGGTCCGTCATACCAATACCCTTGTCATCGCCGACTGGGCCTTCCCCTCTTGGAAAGACCTCGAAGTGATCGACCTCTCCCTCACCAAAGGGATCCCCCTGATTACCGATCTTCTAGAGCTTCTGAAAAGCAATTTTAAGGTCGGCCAAATTTGGCAGGCTGAAGAATTCCTCACCACGAACCCTCCAGAAGTCATCAAGCAATACCACTCAAAGTTTGATGCCTTTAAAACACTTCACCCTGAACTCGCCATCACTCACCTGCCTCATACCGACTTTAAAAAACTCGTTCCCAGCGCCATCGGACTCATCCGCACGGGAGACCCCACCGCCTACGGCAACATCATCCTAGAATCTGTCTAAATCACTCACTTTATGAAATCAGCGATCACTCTCTCACAAGTTCCCGAAGCCGCCGCCGGCCCCTTCGTCTTCCAGCAAGCACTCGCAGAAGGCTTCGCCTCGGCCAAAAAACATGGCTATGATGCTGTGGAACTCTTTCTTCCCAGTCCAGACTTCATCACTGTTGAAGAAATAAAAACTCTCGCCAGCCAGCACGATCTAGAAATCGCAGCCGTAGGAACCGGAGCGGGCATGGTAAAACACGGTCTCTCTCTCACTGACCCTGATGCCTCCGTTCGCGAGAAGGCCCTTCAGTTCATCCTCCAGATGATCGACTTCGGCGGGCAACTCGGAGCCCCCGCCATCCTCGGCTCCATGCAAGGAAAATGGGGCGGTGAAGTCACTCGTGAGCAAGCTCTCCTCTGGCTAGCAGATGCTCTAAAACAGGCCGGAGCTGCCGCTGCTCAGCACAATGTCTCCTTCATTTATGAGCCACTGAACCGCTACGAAACGAACCTCATCAACCAGCTCGCAGAAGGCGCTCGATACATCGAGAAACATAAGCTCGAACACATCGTCCTTCTCGCTGACCTCTTCCACATGAACATCGAGGAAAGCAACATTGCCCAAGCGATCATTGACGCAGGAAAACACACCGGTCATGTCCACTACGCAGACTCCAATCGTTCCGCCATGGGAATGGGCCACACTGAGACCGCACCCATCATCGCTGCCCTAAAGCAAGTCGGCTACAGCGGCTACCTCTCCGCCGAAGTTTTTCCACGGCCTGATGCTGAAGCCTGTGCAGCCCAAGAAATCAAGGCCATTAGAGAAGCACTCGCTTAGACCACTCGCAGAATCTTGGCCGCTAAGAGATAAATTGCATGATCACTCTCCTTCTCTAGACGCTCAGAAAACTGCCCTAACCAAGCCAGATTATCCGCCTTAAACTGGATCGCATCCTCATCACTCAGAGAGCTATAAACCAGCAGTAAAAGAGCCACATGATCTGGAGCAAGGCTCTGATACCTCTCGGGGAGTTCTAAGAAGCCAGAATCCAGCATAAACTGAATGCGCCCCGCCACCTGTGCTGATCCCTTAGCCTCATAAGCTGCAGCCCGCGCTGGAGCCGTGGGATTGAGAATAAACAGACGGCAAAATTCCACCGCCGCATCCTCGAAGTCACGCGAGGTCCAGTCACGCTCTAACAAGGCAGAAGACGAAGGCTCGATCTGCTTCAAGATCGCCGCCGTCTCCGGCTGCTGTAATGAAGCGAGGATCGAGGCATCCACCTCATACGCTAAAAGTGAGGCCGCCAATTGAGCCACTGCCGCCTCGGGTGTCATCGTCTCAGTCACTAAACTTTTTCTACTGAGCAGACGTTATCATACCAGTTCTGACCGCCTATCAGAGGGGCCGGATTGATCGGAAGAGCATCATTGATGTGCACCCCGCCGCCTATTCCGCCGCGCTTCTTAGACCACCAGAGATTATCCTTCACATCCTTATCAGTGAGTTCAGGACTCATCCCCTCTTTCGGTGACGTCTCCTCAGTGCCAGACTGCCCTACGATCCCGTGTTCGAAGTGTCCCACATGGTGAGAGCACATCACCACCTTACGCTGCATTCCTTTCAGAAAACGGACATGGTTCACAAAGCTCCCCATCACCCCATCCTCACCAGCACGGTAAGTATGACCGGTCGGGCGGAAGACTGAGACCTTCACCTCATCTCCCTCACTCACCCCAAGTTTTTTCCCAGTCTCAGGGTGCATGAAGACAGGATTCGTGTGGATGATCTCCGCAGCATACTTCCAGTGCCCCGAGCGTCCCTGAGTGTGCACATTCCACTTAAAGGTCGCGAAAATAAAGTGGTCATCGTCCAAGTCCACATGCTCCGGCACATCATGATAAACAGGAGCAGGGCTGGCATTTCCATCACTAAGAGGAAGGCCGACTGCCTTTGCCGCTTCGGGGAAAATCTCATCATAGACGTTAATCATCCGGTTCGGCGTCGGGAAACCACGGACCGGCTTCCCATCCTTAATAATACCGATGACCGTCCCCTCTTTATCTCTGACTAAATCACCCTCCTTGGGATTTTCAGGAAGCACTGGGGTCCCTACCACCGGCCGCTCGTAAAGTTCATAATCTTTCTCCCGCGTCTTATCCTGCCAGATTCCACGGCGCTTTAACTCCTCCCATGAAATCGGAAGATTTTTATACCAATCTTTATACAGCGACTCGTCGTCATCATAAGTGAAATGCTTCTCCATTCCCCCACCGATCCGGCGGGCCAGCTCACGGAACATCTCCGGCATCGTCTTAGATTCCCCTTGGGGCTTCGTGAGAGGTTGGCGAAGTCCAGTATAAGGAATCAGTCCATAATTATTCGTCGAGTGATGGTCGAAACGCTCCAGACTCGTCGCCTCGGGTAAGATCATATCAGCCAGCGCAGTCTGCTCCCCATAGCCGATGTCAATCGCCACGTGGAAAGGAATTAATTTCTCATCCTTCAGGACATCTCGTACGACGTTCGCCTCAGGATAACCGAAGGACGCTCCCAGCGTGAATGACATATAGACCGAGACCTTCTGGCGACCCTCCGCAATATAAGGATAAACCAGCTGCCCCACCCGCATAGAATACCAGTGCCACGAGAGCGGATACTCTGAAGGAGTGGCCAATTCTCCATAATAAGAATTCTTCCACTTCTCAGGGAAGGCATTCACCCGGTCCTGCACCTCTTGAGGAAGCTTCTTAAAAGCAGTCTCATTAAACCCTTCGCCGATCCCCCACGGCTTAGGCGTAGGGGCTTTAGGTTCTGGGAAAGAGAGCTTTGGCAAACCCTCCTGACCATAACGCCCAGCCCAGCCCCGGAGGGATGAAAGGCAATATCCACCCGGCTTACCCACACTGCCTACCAGCACATCAAGAGTACGGATGAGGCGATCCGCCTGCATTCCATTATAGTGCTTCGCACTCCCACGGTTAGACATCGAGCAGCAAGCAGGCGCAGCCTTCGCGAACTCGATCGCGATCCGCTTAATATCGGCAGCGGCCACTCCAGAGAGCTTCTCAGCCCACTCTGGAGTGTAGTCCTTCACCTGCTTACGGAGATCCTCAAGCGGGTAATTTGACCAGCGTTCCCAGAATTTCTTATCCTCTAAACCCTCCTTTAAAATGGTGTGAATCATGGCCCCCGCGACGGCACCATCAGTTCCGGGCATCACAGTATGGAACTCATCTGACTTCGAGGCTGTATTGGAAGGACGCACCTCGAATGTCACCAACTTCGCCCCCTTATCCACCCGTGCCTTCTGAAGCCGGTGCGCCATAAAAAGCCCACCTTGATAAGCCTCATAAGGATTACCACCAAAGTTCACCACATAGGTGGTATTTTCTAAATCTTGAGTCTCCCACTCGAACTCCCGACCGTAAAATGACATCAGAGGAGCACGGCGATTCGAGGAACAGATCGAGCGGCGATTCAGGCGATGAGGTGTGCCGAAGGCATTCGTAAAATGCTTCGTCACCCCCTTCGTCTTATCCCGACCGTAATGGAAAACGAACTCCTCAGGAGTGCCATTCTCACGCAGCGGCTTCAGCTTAGACACCAGCTCATCATAAGCCTCGTCCCAGCTAATCCGCTTCCACTTCCCTTCCCCACGTTTCCCCACACGGCGGAGAGGATAAAGAATACGCTCCGGGTAGTAAGTGTAAGAAATCATCCCCTGCGCCTTAGAGCAGATATTGCCCTCAGAGTTAGGATCGAGCGGATTCCCCTCGATCTTGCGGACGATGCCATCCTGCACCCAGCCAATCACTCCACAGTGATTCGTACAGGCAAAGCAGATCGTAGGCGTAGCCTTCGCCTTAGAATAATCGAGACGGCCTAAGGCCCCTGCAGCCACCCCACTTTTCCCAGCTTGAGCAGAAACACGCAGGGGAGATAAACCACCTGCCAAGAGAGCTGAACCCAGCTTTAAAATTGAACGACGAGTAAGATCAGACATTGGAAAAAAAAGTTACTTTTTGAGATTATTTTGTTCATAGGTCACATCCTCATCCTTCGGATCGAGTTGCACCCCGGTATTCGCCTTCTTCTCCATCCACCCATCATGATTGACGTAGAGCACCGAGGGATTTGTCCCCTCCTCAGCCTTCCATGCCTTCGCCTTAGTCTTCACCGCTAAGCGTGAAATACGGGACTCCGGATCATCTAAATCACCGAAGACCAGCGCATCCGTAGGGCAATTTGAAACACAGGCGGGATCCATCCCTACATCGGTCCGGTGCTGGCAGAAGTCACACTTCTCAGCCACCTCCTTCTCCACATTAATCGAGATCGCCCCGTATGGACAGGCCGTCACACACTCCTGCTCCAGATCACAGCGTTCTTCATCCACATAAACTCGCCCATCATCCTCCCGGCGAATCGCCTTAGAAGGGCAAGCCTTAAGACAGGGTGCATCCACACAGTGCATGCAGATCATAGGGGCAAAGGCCAACTGCTTATCATCCGGCTTCTCTAAATAACGCACCCGCATCCGGAAATTCCCAAGCGGCACCTCATTCTCAGTTTTACAAGAAACTGAGCAAGAATGACAACCAATACAACGATCTAGGTCCACCAGCATTCCAGCCCTCTTATAAGACTTACGGTAATCTGCCCCGACCTTTTCCCAGGGTAAAACTTCAAGTTCCGACATAATATTCCTTAAGTCTTTCAAAGGACCGCCTTCAAATAAAGGAATTAAATTCCACCCTCAAATGATCTTCTAAAAAAAAACAAAACAACCCTCGGCACAGCAACACATCCCCCCTCTCACCATTTTTTTCTTCCCTTCAAAAATCAGTTAGACAAATTCCCTTCGACCCCAGCCACGACTCCAGCCAAAATCAATCCACTCAAGGGTTTCCCGCTCACCCTTTAAGAAAAATCTCATGCAAACTCGCAGCCTCGGCCAGACTGGCCTCTCCCTACCTATCCTTTCCTTTGGAGCCTCGTCACTCGGCGCAGAATTTCGCTCAATTAACCTGAACGAGGCCTTCGCCGCCGTCCACACCGCCCTAGACTTAGGGATGAACTTCATTGACACCTCCCCCTTCTACGGGCGTGGGATGTCAGAAGTCATGCTCGGTCAGGCCCTCAAAGGCCGCGACCGCTCATCTTACCTCCTTGGCACTAAACTCGGCCGTTACACCGATAGACACTTCGACTTCTCCGCCGCCCGCGTCGAGGAATCTCTCCACACCTCCCTCCACCGCCTCGGCACTGACCACCTAGACCTCCTCCTTCTCCATGATGTCGAGTTCGTAAAACTCCCCCAGATTTGGGAAGAAACCCTCCCCGCCATCCTCAAGGCTAAAAAGGAAGGAAAGATCCGCGCCATCGGCTTCTCCTGCTACCCCATGGCCTGCTTCCACACCCTCCTTGACCAAATCGAAAACGATATCGACTGCGTTCTCTCCTATAACCAATACACCCTTCAAAACACCTCCTTCACCGATGAACTCCTCCCACGGCTTAAGGATAAGGGTTTGGGCGCTATCAATGCCGGCCCCTTCTCCGCGCGCCTCCTCACAAATGCCCCCCTCCCCGATTGGCTCAAAGAGCCCGAAGAAGTCAAAAACGCCGCCCGTGCTGCCGCGAAACTTTGCCAAGATCACGGCATAGACATCGCGCAGCTCGCCCTGCAATTTTCCTGCGCCCATCCAGACATCGCCTCCACCGTCGCCGGATCCGCTAACCCTAAAAACGTCACCAAATGGGCCCAGTGGCTAGAACAGCCCCTTGACCCCTCTCTCCTAGAGCAAGTCCTAGCCATCTTCGCCCCCGTGAAAAACCTCGGACACCAAGAAGGACTCCCCGAGAATAACTAATCACTTTACCAAAAAACATCCCAGCACACTCATGTCATACGCAATCGAATTCACCGATGTCAAAAAAATCACCGCGATCGACCTCCCAGACGCACCCGCCCCTGGCCCCGGTGAAGCCCTTGTCAAAACCCACCGCATGGGCATCTGCGGCACTGACCTCTCATGCTACCTTGGAAAATTCCCCTTCTTCGCCTACCCCCGCACCCCTGGGCATGAACTCGGCCTAGAAGTCATCGCCGTTGGCCAAGGCGTGACCCACATTAAAGCTGGAGATAAATGCTCACTCGAACCCTACGTCAACGACCCCGACTCCCCCACCTCCCTAAAAGGCTCCACGAACTGCTGCCCCGGAGTAGAAGTCATCGGCGTTCACGGCCCCGGTGGACTCCGCAAGGCCAACTGGATCGTCCCCGCTCGTAAGCTCCACCCCGGGAATGAACTCTCCTATGATGAACTCGCCCTCGTAGAAACCCTCGCCATCGGCTACCACGCCGTCCAGCGTGGTAATCCCCAAGCTGGTGAAACTGTCCTCGTCATCGGCGCAGGCCCCATCGGCCTCTCCTGCCTAGAATTTCTAAAACTCATGCCCGAGGTCAAGGTCATCGTCATGGATATGGTCCAGAGCCGCCTCGACTTCTGCGCCCAGAACCTCGGCATCACCCACGGCATCCAGTTCCAGCCAGACGGCTCCCACCTCAGCAAACTAGAGGAAATGACAGACGGGAAACTCGCCGACATCGTCATCGACGCCACCGGCTCCGTAAAATCCATGTCCACCTGCTTCGACTTCGGTGGCTACACCTCACGCATCGTCTACGTCGGCATCACCACCGAAAACCTAAACTTCCCCCACGCTCCCGTCTTCCACCGCCGTGAGCAAACTCTCCTTGCCTCGCGTAATGCCCTCCCCAGCGACTTTGGCGAAATTATCAAAACGATCCAAGCAGGTCACATCGACACTAAGCTCTGGATCACCCACCGCCTAGACATCACAGAAGTCCCCAGTGAATTTGACAAATTCACCGACCCCAAACTCGGCGCCATTAAAGCCGTCATCACCGTCAATGATGACGCATAAAATCCACTCAGTCCCATCCAGCAACTCTCACTCACTCATCAACAAACTATGAAAACCTGTCCTAAATTCACCTTTGGCGTCGGCGACCGCTTCGCCCACGGCGCACACGCACAACTCCAAGCCTTCATCGCCGCAAAAGAACTCGGCGTCGACATCTGCCCCACCTGGAATAAATCCAACCGCGAGCACGAAATCATCGGCTCAGAACCTCAATCCACCCGAGACGCCGCCGATCAAGCCGTCGCAGACCTCGGCTGGACTGGCGAATACCTCCTCGATGCCGACCACATTAACCTCGCCACCGTAGACCGCTTCATCGCCCCCTGTAACTTCTTCACCCTAGACGTCGCCGATGACATCGGAGAAGCCGCAGACCCCGCCGACATCCGGGCCTTCATCGCGAAACACCCAGAACTCATCGGCTCCGTAAAAATCGCAGGGATCGCTGCCCCGCTTGAAATCTCCGAAGAACTCGTAGAGCAAACCGCAAAGCAATTCCTCAAAGCCACCCAAAAAGCCAAAGCGATTTACGATCACATCCTCGCCGCTAAAGGTGGCATTGACGACTTCATCACCGAGGTCTCCATGGATGAAACTGACAGCCCCCAAGTCCCCGCCGAGATGCTCATCATCCTCGCCGCCATCGCCGACCAAGGCATCCCCATCCAGACCATCGCCCCCAAATTCACCGGACGCTTTAACAAAGGAGTGGACTACGTCGGAGACCTCACCCAGTTCGAGCAAGAATTTAATGACGACCTCGCCGTCCTAGCCCACGCCATCAAAGAATACGGCCTCCCAGAAACCCTCAAACTCTCCGTCCACAGCGGCTCAGATAAATTCTCCATCTACGGCCCCATTAAAAAAGCCATCGCTCGGACCGGAGCAGGCCTCCACATTAAAACCGCCGGCACCAACTGGCTGGAAGAAGTCATCGGCCTCGCCACCGCTGGAGGAGACGCCCTCACCCTAGCCAAAGAAATCTACGCTAAAGCGCTGGAGAAAAAAGAAGCCCTCTGCGAGCCCTACGCCACCGTCATCGACATCGACCACGCTCAGCTCCCCAGCGCCGAAGAAGTCAATGGCTGGACCTCTGAGCAATACGTCAGCGCCCTCACCCATGACCAAGGCAACCCCGGCTATAACCCCCACCTCCGTCAGCTCCTCCACGTCGGCTTTAAAATCGCCGCCCAAATGGGAGACCGCTACCTCCAAGCCCTAAAAGATAATGAC
>CALFVL010000075.1 GCA_937928425.1 uncultured Verrucomicrobiales bacterium | reverse complement strand
GCTGTGGCATCCTTCAGGGTCTCCACCTGATTCCACCCGCGCCCCATCACCTGCCCATCCTTCACCACGATGGCCCCGATCGGGACCTCTCCTAACTCATAAGCCCGCCTAGCCTCCCGCAAGGCCTGCCCCATAAAAAATAGATCCCCCTGAACCGCAATCGGCTCCTCACTCTCAAAATCAAAGTCCATCCCCGTCACTAACCAATCTCCTCTCTCCTGAAAAGACCCATCCCTTCATAAAACGCACTCCTCAGTTTAAGAAAAAAGAACAAGAGCGATCCCCTCAGCCCACTTCTAACGAAGCACTTAGTGAAATCAAGAAAAGCAGCCCGTTCTTCATTAACAGGCGACTGATAAACACATGAGAGTGCAGTATTGCACCGCTACCCTGTGAGGCTAAAATCTACGTAATGCTTAAAAAATTAGCCGAGTCACTCCAGAGCAGAAGAAAAGCGATTGATCCTAAACAGGGAAATCGCCTGAAACGCTCTGACACTCCTGAGGAGGGTATGATTTTCAGTATCCGAGGAACTCGCTTCCCAGGTTTTTTCATCTTCTTTGGCCTAATCTTTGGAGGGATACCCACCTTCATTCTCCTAGGTATTCTCTTTGGCACTCCAGACCCAGACAGCGAAACCGGAGCACAGATTCTGAGCAGTCTCTTTCTTCTCCCCTTTATCCTCGTGGGAGTAAGCACCTTTTCAGTAGGGGTCTTTATCTCCTTAGGGAAAACCCTCATCATCATTGGACCGAGGCAGGTATCAATCCGGCGCGAACTCTTCGGGAAGACCTTTCAGACAAAGCATTTTCAACGCCCGAGTCTCCACCTCAGCTTCAAAGAAAGTCATGAAACAAACGGCCGTCCTTCATATAAACTGAACTTTGAAGACGAGAACACGAAAGGAAAAATCGGAATTGGAGGCAGCTTAAAAGAAGCAGAATTGCTCTGGCTAGAACGTGAAATTAAAAAAACTCTCGGACAGGGAGGCGAAGAGCATCGTGGGGTCCTCGATGCAATCTCGAAGGAGCAATCGGTAGACTTTAGTAAAGTTCAGCTAGACCCTAACTATCATTCAAAAACACTCACCTTCACTAAAACGGCGAGTGGATGGAAAGCGCGATCACGCACGACTCTGTTCAGCGCACTCAGCGCTGCCCTCTTTGGTGCTGTCTTCTTTCTTGCAGGACTCTCGATGTACGAGCCAAGCCGGAATTGGCTCATCGACCAAGTTCCGGGCCTGCATGAGATTTTTTCTCCGGAAGACAACTCAAGCGAAGAACCTCTGCTTTGGTTTCCTTTAATCTTTGGAGGAGTGGGGGTGATCTTCATACTCTCGGGGCTTTTCCTCCTGAATTATCGCAGCACGATTTCTAAACAGCACGCACGCCTTCACCGCGAGCGGCGCTGGTTCATTTTTGTCAATTCACAGGTTTTTGAGCTCGCAGCACTCGTTGGCTTAACCACGAAGCAGAGCGGGAAGGTGAATGAAACTCCGCGACATTCCCTAAGCGCTCGTTTCAAAAGCGGAAAAACGGTGAAGCTTATCAACTATGCTAGCGCGGAAGATACGGGGCAAATTTACGCCAGACTTCGCGAGCACCTCCCCGAGGGTGAGGGGCTTAATCTCCCGCGCTGAGGGTGTGTAGACAGTGAGGCTAGTTCGCGACAATGTTGATGAGCTTTCCGGGGACGACGATGACTTTACGGACGGTTTTCCCCTCGGTGTGGGCTTGGACATTTTCATCAGCAAGGGCCGCTTTCTCGGCGTCATCCTTCGAGATGTCAGCGGCGACTTGGATGCGAGAGCGGAGCTTGCCGTTGACTTGGACGATGAGCTGGATCTCGGTCTCTACGAGGAGAGATTCATCAAGTTGGGGCCAGAGCTGCTCACTCAGGAGCTCTGTTTCTCCGAGGAGCTGATTCAGTTCTTCGGCGAGGTGAGGGGCGAAGGGACTCAGGAGTTTTAGGAAGGTGAGGAAGAGTCCCTTCGGAATCTCAGTCGCTGAGGTGTAGGCATTCGTGCACTCCATCATGGCACTAATGGCGGTATTAAAGCGGAGGGAGTGAATGGCATCTTGAACGCGCTTGATCGTCTGGTGGGTTACTTTGGCGAGGTCAGCGGAGGCGGGCTGGGAGCTGGGAGACTGGGAATCTCCACTGTCAGAGGCGGGCTGAATTTTTCCACTCAGTTGCCACTGGCCTTGCTCATCTTCGGTGCAGACTAGGCGCCAAACTTTCGCGAGGAAGCGGTGGACGCCCTCGACTCCTTTCATGGCCCAGGGCTTATCTTGATCGAGAGGGCCCATGAACATTTCATAAAGCCGGAGGGAGTCTGCTCCGTAATTTTTTACCACGTCGTCTGGATTAACGACATTCCCAAGAGACTTGGACATTTTTTGCCCATCTTCTCCCATGATGAGGCCGGGGGCGAAGTACTTTTTAAAGGGTTCCTTAGACTTGAGGTGGCCTAGGTCATGGAGGACTTTATGCCAGAAGCGGGAATAGAGAAGGTGCAGGACGGCGTGCTCTTTCCCACCGACGTAGAAGTCTACGAAGCCGTCTTCATTCCCCCAGTAATTTTGGTTTTCTGGAGAGATGAAGTGCTCTTCATTATGCGGATCGCAGTAGCGGAGGTAGTACCAGCAGGAGCCAGCCCACTGGGGCATGGTATTCGTCTCGCGCTGGAGTTTTTCTGAGTAGTTGATCCAGTCACTACAGTTGATCAGGGGGCCACGGGGGTCTCCGGTGGGTTTAAAGTCTTCCATCTCAGGTTGCAGAAGAGGAAGCTCAGTTTCTGGAAGGGGGCTGTGTTGACCACTCTCTTTATCCCAGAGGAGGGGGAAGGGCTCGCCCCAGTAGCGTTGGCGGGAGAAGAGCCAATCGCGGAGTTTAAACTGGATTTTTTTACGCCCTTTGCGGTTTTCGACCAGCCAGTGAATGATTTTCTTTTTCGCTTCTTTGATGGAGAGACCGTTTAGGAAGTCGGAGTTGATGATGGTGTTTTGGTCCTGATCACAGACGACTTGCTTTATGGGGAGGTCAAACTTTTCGGCAAATTCGAGGTCCCGTTCATCATGCGCGGGGACGGCCATAATGGCCCCACTGCCATAGCCCATCATGACGTAGTCGGCGATCCAGACGGGGATCTTTTCTCCGTTTACGGGGTTAGTGGCGAAGGCTCCGGTGGGGACTCCGCTTTTCTCCTTATCAAGACCACGTTCCATATCTGATTTAGAAGCACAGGCGGTGAGGTATTGATCAACTGCTTCTTTTCGGTCCTGGGTGGTGACTTCTGAGACTAGGGGGTGCTCTGGGGCGAGGACCATGTAGGTGGCTCCGAAGAGGGTGTCTGGGCGGGTGGTGAAGATGGTGACCTCATGGCCAGACAGATTAAAAATCACTTCAGCACCTTCACTACGGCCTATCCAGTTACGTTGGAGGGCCTTGATAGATTCAGGCCAGTCGAGGGGCTCGAGCTCATCGATGAGGCGCTGAGCATACTTCGTGATACGGAGCATCCATTGGCGAAGGGGACGGCGTTCTACGCTTTCGCCCTTGGCCTTCCACTCCTCGACTTCCTCATTGGCTAGGACGGTGCCCATGGAGGGAGACCAGTTTACGGGAGCCTCGTGAATAAAGGCGAGGCGGACATCATCAATCTGATCTTGAGTCCAGCCCTTGGCTTGGAGCTCGCTCACGGGCTTCGCTTTTTGATCCTCGTCGCAGAAATAAGAGTTGTAGAGTTGGAGGAAGATCCACTGAGTCCAGCGGAGATACTTCGGGTCGGTGGTGTTCACTTCACGGTCCCAGTCATAGGCAAATCCGAGTTCTTGGAGCTGGCGGCGGAAGTTATCGGTATTCGTCTGGGTGGTGAGACGGGGGTGGGTGCCGGTCTTGATCGCGTACTGCTCAGCAGGCAGCCCGAAGGCGTCCCAGCCCATGGGATGAAGGACGTTAAATCCGTTCATGCGCTTGTAGCGGGCCACGATGTCAGTGGCGGTGTAGCCCTCAGGGTGGCCGACGTGGAGACCAGCGCCCGAGGGGTAGGGAAACATATCTAAGATGTAGTACTTGGGTTTAGCCGGATCGAAGCCTTCCTCTCCAGGGCCGGGTGTGCGGTAGCTTTTATTCTCAGCCCAGTGGGACTGCCACTTGGGCTCGAAGAGGTCGAAGGGATAAGGTTTACGTTTCTCAGACATGATGATGAGGCGCAGAGAAGCGTTTAATGGCGAAGAAAACACGCAAAAAATGAGGATGCAAAGGACTGCTAAAAGTAGGAAATTACAAGGGGGGCTAAATCACAGTGCTGGGAATCTCACTGAGCACAGTTTAATCCTTGCCGAGGCCCACCCCTGAGGGCCTAATGGCGCCCTGATGAAAAAAACTTTTCTCTACGGTTCCGTCTTAATCTTCTCACTCAGCACGCTTGCTGGTGGCAAGGAAACCTTGATTTTTGAAGATGACTTCGAGCGGAGCGAAAGCGATGACACGAAGGAGGAGATTGGCAAAGCATGGACCTCAAACAGTGAGAAACGTGCGAAGGGTAACAAGCAAGTCGATCTGAAAGATGGTGCCATGCACATCACAATGCACCCGGAAGCAGACCACGCCGTCTCGGTGGCACACGCAGCCGATTTCCAAAACGCAAAAATCACACTGCGGTTTAAACTGCCCACCAAGGAGGACAGCCTAGGACTCAACTTTGCGGACTTAGAATTTAAGGAAGTCCACGCGGGTCACCTTTGCATGATCAAAATTAATTCTAAGAGCGTCCAAATCAACGATCTAAAAACCGGCGTCATGGATAAGGCCATCCGCAGTGCGCGTGCGAAAGATCAACTCACTCCGGAGCAGAAAAAAATGCTGAAGACGAAGGTTAAAAAATTTCCCCATAAACTAAAAATTGATGAGTGGCACACCCTCGCCTTGACCATTCAGGATGATACCATGACTGCGCTTATTAATGGGAAAGAAGTGGCTAGTTTTTCCTCTGTCGGAATCGCTCACCCTACGAAGCGGACCCTCCGAGTTGCCGTTCCTAAAACAGCGATCATTGATGACTTGAAAATCCATTCCCTTGAAAAGTAATGTTAAAATTCATCCCTCTTTTTTGTGCTCTTCTTCTGGCTAAGTCCCTAGGAGCGGAGAAGCCTAACATCATCTGGCTGATGGCTGAGGACATGGGCCTCGACCTCGAATGCTACGGAATGCCCGGAGTGAAAACGCCCCATCTTAACAAGATGGCCAAAGAAGGCATCCTTTACAAGAAGGCCTACTGTACGAACCCGATCTGTTCTCCAAATCGCTCCGCCATGATGGTAGGAGTGCATCAAAACATTACGAACACTCATAACCACCGGAGCAATCGTGATGTCCCGCTCGAAAAACCCTTTAAGCCCATCACCTCATTTCTGCGTGAAGCCGGTTATACCTGCCTCTTAGGTCACAGCTTTGTCCTGAAACAGGGAGCTAAAACGGACTGTAATTTTAAGCACAGTGCCACCGGGCCGTGGGATGGAGTGGAGAACTTCGGCCTCTTTGATAAGCGCGCAGATTTTAGCGAAAAGGAGCAGCCCTTCTTTAGCCAAATTCAGCTTGCAGCCACCCACCGAGGAGATTGGTGGAGAGGCATCCGTGAAAAGTCCACGCATCCAGTGCCAGTCGAGGAAGTCGTCCTCCCTCCTTACTTCGCCGACACGCCTGAGATCCGCTACGACTGGGCTGCTTATCTTGATACGGTAGAGTTCATGGATAACGAGGTGGGCCTTCTCATGGCAGACCTTAAGAAACGAGGGCTGGAGAAAAACACCGTCGTCATCTTTATCGCCGATAATGGCCGCTGTAATCTCCGTGGTAAAGGCTACCTCCAAGAATCAGGGATTCACGTCCCGATGATTATCTGGGCACCCGGCATCGCAGAAGCTGGTAAGGTCGTGGAAGAACTCGTGAGCACTATCGACATATCTGCGACCATTCTAAAACTCGCAGGGGCTGAAATCCCTGACTACATGACGGCAAGGCCTATTCTCGGGGTGGAAGAAGTAGAATATCGTGACTCCATTCGCTCGGCCCGTGACATCTGGGATGAGATCAATGAATGCTCCCGTAGCATCACCACCAGCAAATTTAAGTATATTAAAAATCACATGCCCGAGATTCCTTGGGCCACTGATCAGGCCTATCTAGAGATCAATCGGCCAGCCCTTCATGTGATGCGCCAGAAGAAGAAAGAAGCCAGTCTCTCAGTTCATGAGATGGTCTTTTTCACAGATCGTAAGCCTGAGGAAGAGCTCTATGATCTAGAGAATGACCCAGATGAACTCCACAACCTCGCAGAAGATCCCGAATATAAGGAAGTCCTCCAAGAACTGCGCATGAAAGAACTCCAGTGGATTTCAAAAAATCGCGACCGTGGTCTAGAGGATTTTAGCACCCGTCAACCTGAGGTCGGTCTGGCGGCAGAGCGAGCCCGCGCCGGTATCAAAGCGAATGAGCCTGAACTCTGGGAACGCCTAGAAAAAGGGGAGCTCATGAAGACCCAAGAGTGGATGAAGAAGTATAAAAAATGGCCTCTTAAGTAAATTCTCTCTCCTTAGTAAGAAGAGGTCCACATACACTCCACAGGGTCACTCGCTTGAGAGCGAGCGCCACATCTCACAAGAATGAGCGGCGAATCCTGCTCCGAAACTCGTCAGCCAGTAGTTGGTATCATCCTTCTGCTGTGCTAGACGATCCTCCAGCGCGAAGAGGACACAGGGGCTACTGCAGTTTCCGTAGTCGCTCAAAACACGGCGAGTTTCACTCAACTCCCAAGACATCTTTGCCTCGAGGGCCTCGATGACATCACGCCCGCCTGTATGACTCAGCACGCAGTCAGGCTCCCCCCTTCTCCTCTCCCATAGGACTTCCACCGCCTCAGCGGCAAGTTTAGGGACCGTCCGGTGAAGTTTATTTTGTAGCTTACCTCCACCATTCACGAAGCGGATCTTCTCACGCTCCTGAGGAAGATGGAGGGTTTCAAAATGGCCCACCTCCCATTTGTCCTCGCCTGGTTCGTCACTCCAAACTGCCGCAGAAGCACCATCCCCAAAGAGACAAAGGCTGATTAAGACCCCAGGATCATCACTCACAAACAGGGCCGCTGAACAGAGCTCTACCGCAACTGTGGCGACCTTAGTTCCGGGATTTGCGGCGAGAAAACCCTGCGCCGCCCGCATCATCGGGATCGCTGCGCCACAGCCTAGACCTACGAGATCTTGCAAAAAGACCCCATCCTGCATCCCTAGCTCCTCGGCAACATAACTCGTCAGCCCGGGGCAAAGATACCCCGTGCAAGTGCAAATGATTAAGGCATCGATCTCAACTGCACTCACTCCTGCACTTTTAAGAGCCTTCGTGAGTGCTTCACTAGAGACTCGTGGTGCTTCTTTTTCAAAGTACTCATTTAAGTCCTGTGCCGATGCTGAAAAAATATCTGCGGGATTCTTCGTACTAAAATGTCGCTTTTGGATTCCTGAGTCTCCCAGAAGGATCCTCTGTAACAGAGTCTGCGAACGTGTCTGTAACTCTTGCACGGAGCGACTCGCTGCGGAAAATTCATAGCACTCAGCTTGAGTGAACGAGGAGGGCGGAAAGGCACTAGCGATCGACTCAAGAAACATAGGAAGTAATCTCTTCTCTTTTAGCCATTTGCCAACTCTCCATCTTAAGAAAACTGGCGATGTAGCCAGTGGAAGGGGAGAAGACCACTGCGTGCTGCTAATGATAACATCCTCCGTCCTCCCGCAGTCTCTATGAAACGCTGTAATCTTAACGCGAGGGCCACTCGCTTCTGAAACCGGCTTTCTATAGCGTCAGCGACCTCAGCACAACACTCCGACCACTCTCGCCCCTGTGCATAGTCCACTAAGGGCTGAAGAGCACATTCTGCCGCCTCAAAAGCCATCGACATCCCATTCCCCGTGAAGGGAGGAATCATGCGCTCCGCATCACCGAGTGAACAAAGCCCCGCCGTGCCTCCCTGAACTCCCAGCTGTAACCCGCTCACCCCAGTCAGAGAAGATCGCTTGAGCTCCCCAGCTTCCAAGCGATCCGCTAAGTCATCTAGAGCACACGCTCGCAGGTAGGCTGTAATAAGGTTTTCAGCGCGTAGCGTTCTCTTCTTAAAAAGCGCGCACACATTGAGCCAGTTCCCATCCTTCGTAATCGGAGTCAGCCCCACGTAGCCACCATCACCGAGGTGCATCTCCAGCCCACCCCTCAGTGGCACGCCCTGAAAGTGTCCTTTTAGTCCGAGCCAAGTGCTCTCTTTCTGCCCGCCCCTCCCCGCCGCCCAGACAAGGCCCTCTCGCCCTTCTCTTACCACTCGGTCCCTTGTTCTCAGCTCGCCACCTTCCGCCATAAAGAGGTCTTTCAAGGCCACATCCATCTCCCAGCGAGTCATTCCTAGGGCTGGACGAGTCATCTTAATATCTAGAACCTCTCGCTGATGAATCCACCAGCGCGTCCGCGAGTGTTGCAGAGCATTTTTAAAAATCCCTAAGATCCCTAGGACTTCTAAAGTCTCTGACGTGACCCCATTGATAAACTCCCCACACACTTTATGCCGAGGGTAAGCCCCCGCCTCCCGGACTAGTACGGGTACCCCACGCTTACGCAAGCCAATGCCAAGTGAGAGCCCAGCTAGCCCACCGCCTGCGATCTCAATTTCCCTCATCGCCTCCAAGCAAGGGTGCGAATCCCCCCCAGTAGGGAGACCTCTTCTTGCCACCTCCAGTCAGGGCCTAAATTTAAAAGCTGGGCTAATTCACCTCTACGAAAACCCGCTCGGATGCTCACCATCATATCGTGGCGCGTCACCTCATTCACAAAAGGATGAAGAAGGTAGGCCTCTGCCAGAGACAAGCGAGAACGCCAAGGTTCCACGATCACCAAACGTCTTCGCTTTTTCAAGATGCTCCCTAAGCGAGCCAAAGCATCATCTTTAAAGTGATGTAAAATTAGATTGGCGATCACGACTTCCCCCTCGACTTCCGGAAGGGTCTGGAAGAGATCACCTGCGACCCAATCAGCCTCTAAATCACTCGGTGCCTCTTGTAGATCCAGCCCGGTGACTTCACCCTCACGGGCTAATTGGCGAGTGAGTGCGGCAGCACCAGCCCCAAGTTCCACCATACGCTCGCCCGTAATTTTACGGAGAATCCAGCGCTCATTCCCCATTAAGAAATTGACCAGCCGGAGATCACGCCGGCTTCGCTGAGCACGGGGATCTTCATGCGCCAACTCATCAAGAATTTCAGGAAGAACATCCCTTTTCATGACCAGCTGACTTAGGGAAGACTTGTCTATGGCTACTTCTTTTTAGGAGCTGATTTATAATCCTCAAGACGGAAGTCCGGGTGAGTTCTCTCGATCTCTTCGAGCACTTTCGGACGGTGCTTAAGGGCCTGATAGATGCGGCTACGCAGACGCTTGTTCGTGGTATCTAGCCCCCCTAGATGAGAGTCGCGTGGCATGACAGAACTTTCCCAGCCTGCCAGATCAGCGGGCTTTACCCCCACACGGAAGAAGGCTCCAGTGGTGTATGGAGAGGGATTAAATCCCCCGACAAAGTCCACCTTAGAATCGGCTTTAATTTGTTCCTCTAAACCAAGCGCCCAGTAAACTGAGTTCACGAGAAAGCGGCGAGCACTCTCATCTGCGATATCTTCTGAGGCCCCAAAGGAGGTGTAGACCACGCGAGCTTCTTTTTTAGCACCTGAGGGAGCGGTATAATGCTCCCTCGCCCATCCTGCATTAACCATTTCTTTTCCTTCCTGCAGCTGATCACTAGGCCCGAAGGTATCGAGAACCTGCACATTAAGAAGAGGGACAGCCCCCTCTGGAGCACGGGAGATATAAGCACCCGAGTAGGCATGAAAATTACCAACTCCACTCAGAATAGGATGCTGATTACCCGGAGCGGCACTCAGGCGCGCTCCCTTAGAATGATTCTGCCCATAGTGGCCCTGACCTCTTGCTTTATGCCAAGTGTTTCCATAAATCTGCTCCCCTAGTCCACCTAAGTAGTCTTTCCCTTTATAGTTGAAATTTAACTTAGCCCACTTCCCTTTCTGGCCATTAAAGCAATGAGTGGAGGTGCGTAGCCCGATCGTAGGACCACCACGTTCATAATAATCTACCAGAGCATCCACCTGCTCATCAGGAAGATTCATGAAACGGGTGTAGAAGAATAGCAGATCGGCCTCCTTCAGGACTTCTAGACCGGGGACTGGAGTCCCACCCCCTTTGATGTAGCCTTGATCATCCAGACCGAAAAGCACGGTGCACTTAAAGCCGTGGTGCTTTGCCAAAATTTTAGCAATGAGTGGACAGGTCTCCTCGGAGCGGTATTCATGGTCATTCGCAATGAAGACGATGTGCTTGCCGTGGCCGGGACCTTCCGTGCCTTCATAAGTGAGGGGTGCTGCGGAGGCCGCGAAGTAAGTGAACAGAAAGAGGGAGAGTGTCTTTAAAAACATCAGATAAAAATAGGGACTAAGGGATAATACTCTGCTCTGGACAGAAACTTGCAAAGAACCGTCTTAGAGAAGAGAAAAACTTGCGATCTCCTTTTTTACAAAATGGGGATTTTTTCAAAAGAAAAATTCTAAACCGATACCTCATCCCACCTTGAAAGTAAGTACTCTCCTCTTTACGAGACAGATTCACAATCTTCTGGACGCGAAGTGCCAAAAAGAAAGCAGTCTTCTAGAATGTCTAGGAGGAGGAAAGGAGAAACATTCCTAACCCGACCTAGGCAAGCTGATAATGAGCGGCCCACTCCTTACGAGGTTCAGGGCCGGAGAGCAGGGCATTGGCCTGTTCATTTCCGAGGAATTTTTTAGTCGTTGGGTCGAATTTAAGGTCCACGTTGAGAAACTCTGCGATCACCCCAAGGCTCAAAAGCTGAGACAGAGGCCCGCTAACATGAAAGGGCGACTCAGTCTTTCCTTTCCCCATCGCCGCTTGGACGAACGACTCGAAATGATCATTTTCAGGACCAGTGGGATCAAGGGCACTTTCCAAGTCATCACGCTTTTCTGCCGAGATGAGGCGCGAGGGCCTCCCGTGAGAATTCCGGTGGACTAGATAATCTCCCTGCCTACGGTGTAAGAGAGTCCCTGCACCTCCCAGTTTCTTAATTCCATCCCCGCCAAGATACTTTTCATCCAGAGTAGGTGCGTGCTGTCCGCCTGCTTTCCAGACCATCTGAAGTGGTGGCTTTTTTTCTCCTCGGGCCGGGAAATTAAATTCGATGTGAGAACTCAGCGGGAAACTCACCTGATTATAGTCAGCTAGGAGTTTAGGTGAGATTTCAGTAGGGAAGCCAAGTTCTAGATAGTGATGGATGTAGTCGATAATGTGGCAGCCCCAGTCCCCGAACATGCCCCCTCCATAAAGATGGAAGCCTCGCCAATCAAAAGGGTGAAACAGTGAGTGGAAATCTCTCACCTCTTGAGGCCCACACCAGAGATCCCAAGACTTAAGCGAGGGCGGAATAGGCTGGCCTGCGGGGTATCCCTTAATCCGTTTCTTAGCATCCATGAACCAGAGGCTCGCACTCTTCCACGCTTCCACCTTTACCACATCATCCACCACTCCTCCTGATAGCATTCTTTTAAATTGTTCTGAGCCCTCTGCGGTGTGGCCTTGATTTCCCATCTGGGTGACTACCCCGAATTTCTTTTCAGCTCTGATGAGAATTTCCGCTTCTGTGAAGCTGTGAGCGAGAGGTTTCTCCACATAAACATGCTTCCCCAGAGACATCGCCTGAATTGTCGAGGTGAAGTGAGTGTGGTCTGGGGTGGCAATGGATACCGCATCTAGATCATTTCCCACTCGATCGAACATCTCTCGGAAATCATGAAAACGCTTGGCACTAGGGTAAGTCTCAAGCACCGGAGATGCACGTTCATGATCAACATCACAAAGTGCCACTGGCACTGCGTGCCCTTTTTTACAAAGACCTGAAATAACCGAGGCTCCCCTCCCCCCAACACCGATACAGCCGAGATTAAGCCGCTGACTCGGTGGGCGCTTAGGGTTACTCTGAGCCCGCGCACTCGTGAGGTAAGCCGGAATAAAAGTGAAGCCAAAGGTCGACGAAGCAGCCTTCCTAATAAATTCCCGCCGGGTCGGAGTCTGAGCGTTTTTCATATCACTCAGACCTTGAACAACTCTCAGCGGACGAGAAGAAAAAAAGACCCTCAGAAAAATGGCCAAAGCCAAGCGTGGCGGTCGGAATCTTCAAGTAAGGCAAGCCGGTTTATAAAAAAGCGCGCCGACCTCGTGAGAGGCAGGCGCGCTTTACGAATTTTTAAACCCCTTTAAGGCTTAGCCAAAGGTAACGACTTCCTCCTCAGAAGGAGGAACTTCATCATCGCCAGAAGGAGCATTAGCCGTGGCTGCACCACCACCATTTCCTTCACGAAGAGCCGCTTTACGGGACATTTTCACACGTCCCTTATCATCGATCCCTACGCATTTCGCGCTGATAATGTCTCCCTTCTTGCAGACATCTTCCACCTTATCTACCCGGCCTTCTTCCAGCTCAGAGATGTGA
>CALFVL010000074.1 GCA_937928425.1 uncultured Verrucomicrobiales bacterium | reverse complement strand
AATCTTCAAAGGCAATTCCACGTCTTGAGGCTGTCGCCGTATCCGAACGCAAAACCCAAAGGCTGTCCGGCAAACCCGTTTTGATGATCGCCACCTCACGGCTCACACCCTTCGGGCACGGTCACTGCGTTCCCTGTCCATGGCCTCCGGCCATTGTCACGCTGCCTGCTGGCGGGTGCCTAAGAGTCTCGCTTTGCTCGGAAGTGAAAAGAAAAAGGCACCCGCAGGCATCGCGCCGTCACTCCCCGCGTTGGTAGTTCAAGGGGCGGTCGTTGAGCCTCGATGGTCGACTCTGGCGGCTCGCTTCGCTCCCACGCCAATTGCTCCCCTCAAAATCTCTACTACCAAAACTAAGCAACAAGTGGTCCAAAAAGTCTTTGCGCCTCAGAGAGTAGTGGATCTATATAAAGGAATCACTGTGCGGGAGGCTCTCGGAATCTAGTCCAAGGATATTACAATGAGCGAGAAAAATAAAGCATTAGGTTGGCTAAGAAATACACTCAACTTGATAGCACAAAATGGAGTATCGAAAGTCCATAAAAGGGATTTATCGCAACATCTTGAATTTGGTTATTCGAGCACGGATTCTCATTGCTCGCTCAAGGTAAAACTCAGTTGGGAGGAAATCGCCAATGAACTCAAAACGCTAGAAAAAATCGGAGTCTTGAGTGTGCTCAAGGAACCACATACGGCGTGTGATGACGAAGTTTGTGCGCGGCTCAATACTTTCGTAAGCGGAACTCCATTTCCAAGTGGATGGATTAGAGACTAAAATTACTCCCGTTTTATTTGCCAGCAACTTGGAGAAGTCAAATCAAGTGAAGCGAGTGGTTGAGATTGATACTGGAGCCCAAGTGTGGCCAATTAATTAGCGAATAAGGACCATGAATAAAGAGCTTTTAATGAGGAGTGTGAATGATTTCGTCGGGTCAGGATATGGTTATGTTCCGCGCTGGGCCTATCGCGTTTACAGTGAATCAGAATGGGCGTTGCTCCGAGAGTATTTAGCGGATTGGGAAAAAAGAGGTTTTTTAGAAGTAATCAAAGATCCTGAAAACGCCGAGGACGATGAGTATTGCACAAAGATGTTTAATTTTGTCGAAGCCACTGAGCCACTCCCCGGAAATTGGATTAGCTACGATCGACCTCCACCTAAATGGCGTCCCCCGACAGAGAGTGTTTCTCATATTGATTAGCTTGGTGAATCGTGAGCCTGTCGGAGGCTTAACGCCCAAAACCCAAAGGCTGTCCTGCAAACCCGTTTTGATGATCGCTGCCTCACGGCTTACACCCTTCGGGCACGGTTACTGCGTTCCCTGTCCATGACCTCCGGCCATTGTCACGCTGCCTGCTGATGGGTGCCTGCTTGTCTCGCTTTGCTGGAAGTGGAAAGAAAGAAGCACCCGTAGGCATCGCGCGTAGAAGTTCATCCACTTCTACCTACCCGCGCTTGTTGCTTGAGGGTAACGTCCCTAATTAGCTGCTTAATTAATCATCTTAAACAACTGAAAAACACTTCGTTTTTAGGTGACAGTCCAGCTCAACTTAGATCATCACTTCGTAGTCCTATTCTAATGAGGCAACAGGCCACCTCCCCATGCAGCTCTACCTCCACATCCCCTTCTGTCACCGCCTCTGCCCCTACTGCTCCTTCTATAAACACACCCCAGGGAAAACCGACCTTGGCGCCTTCGTAGAAGCTCTGCTCAGTGAAGCCCGCTTCATGCAGAAGAAAAACCTCCCTCCCCTGAAGACCATCTACTTCGGGGGCGGCACCCCCTCCATGCTCTCACCCACTCACCTTACTCGGCTCTTCCACGGTCTGCAAAACATCTTCGACCACTCAGCCGTTCAAGAAATCACCCTTGAGGCGAATCCTGCCACCTTCACCACCCGTACTGCCCAACTTTATCAAGAACTCGGCGTCACCCGCGTCTCCCTAGGAGCCCAGTCCTTCCTCGGCCCGCAGCTCGAAGTCTTAGGCCGTGAGCACACACCCATGCAAGCCATCCAGTCGGTCCACCTCCTCCGGGAAGCCTCCGATCTAGAAGTCAACCTCGACCTCATCTTCTCCGTCCCCGGACAATCACTCATCGATTGGGAAGACTCCCTCACCCAAGCCCTCCTCCTCCAGCCAGACCACCTCTCTGCCTATAACCTCACCTATGAAGAAGACACCGACTTCTTTGAAAAATACCAAAGCGGTGACTTCACCGATGATCCCGACCTTAACGCCAACATGTTCCTCCTTGCCCATGAAATGCTCACCAGCGCCGGCTACCAACACTACGAAACCTCTAACTACGCCCTCCCTTCTAAAATCTCCCGCCATAACCAAGGATATTGGCTTGGAAATGACTACCTCGGCCTAGGTCCCTCCGCCGTCTCCACCCTCGCCCGCACTCGTCATCAAAACGTCAGCGACACCTCCGCCTACCTTTCCCAAATTCACAGCGTCGGCCACGCTCAAAAAAATATCGAACAGCTTGATGATGAAGCTTGGCGGCTCGAGCGCATCGCCCTGCAGCTCCGCACGACCGAGGGCCTCCCCCTCCGCTACCTCCACCCCACACAAGATCTCTCCACCATCACCCACCTCGTCGAAAAAACACCCACTCACCTCCGCCTCATTGGCGAAGGCCCCCTCCTCGTCGACTCCATCGCCGCTGAACTCGCCTAAGCCACACAGCCCAAGCTTGCCGCTGCCCCACTCCCGCATTACACCCTCCTTGTGAGCGAGCTAAACCCTTATGAACTGAGAGAGCAATTTCCCATTCTCCAGCAGGAAATTAATGGCAAACCCCTCGTCTATCTTGACAACGCCGCCACCTCACAAAAACCCCTCAGCGTCCTCGACTCCTCGCGGAACTACTACCAGCAAATTAACTCCAACATCCACCGAGGAGTCCACCGCCTTTCCCAAGCTGCCACCGCCGCTCATGAAGCCGCTCGCGGCACGATCGCCCAGCACCTCAACGCCCGCCAGCCTGAAGAAATCATCTTCACCTCCGGCACCACAGACTCGATCAACCTCGTGGCCTCTGCCCTTGGCCGCTCCACCCTGCTAAAAGCAGGTGATGAAATCATCATCTCCGGCCTCGAGCACCACTCCAACACCGTCCCCTGGCAAATGCTCTGCGAACGCCTCGGCACCAAGCTCCAAATCATCCCCGTCCTCGACGATGGAACCCTAGACCTAGACCAGTACGATCAGCTCCTCTCAGAGCGGACGAAGCTCGTCTCCGTCAACCACGTCTCAAACGCCTTCGGCACCGTAAACGATCTCCATCACATCTGCACCCAGGCGAAAAAATTCGGTGCCCTCACCCTCATTGATGGCGCCCAATCCATTCCCCATTTCAAAGTCGACCTCCAAGAAATCGACTGTGACTTCTACGCCTTCTCCGGTCATAAAATCTACGGTCCCACCGGCATCGGCATCCTCTACGGACGCCATGCACTCCTCTGTGAACTCCCCCCTTGGCGTGGCGGAGGTGAGATGATCAAAGAAGTCAGCTTCCAAAAAACCACCTATAACGACCCACCTTTTAAATTTGAAGCAGGCACCCCTAACATCGAGGGAGGCATCGCCCTCGCCGCGGCCCTCGACTTCGTGAATGACATCGGGATTGAGAAAATCGCCACTCATGAAAGCCTCCTCATCACCCACCTCGCCCAGCTCCTCAGTGACTTCCCAGACCTCACCCTCTACGGCCCCCCCAGTCGCACCGGTGCCCTCTCCTTTAACATAAAAGGCATCCACCACTATGACCTCGGCACCCTTCTGGACCAGATGGGCTTCGCCCTGCGCACTGGCCACCATTGTTGCCAGCCCCTCATGGCCCGCTTCGGCATCAGCGGAACTCTCCGCGCCTCCTTCGCCGCCTATAACACCATCGAGGAAGTCGAAGCCCTCGGCCAAGCGCTTAAAAAAGCCCTCATGATGCTACGCTAAGCCCACCCTAATTTCCCAGCGCGATCCTCCATTGCCTTCCGACTCAATTACGAGTATCTCCTCCCCGTGACCATCACAGAGAAGCAAGAACAACTCCTCGAAGAGCTCGACCTCTTCCAAGACTGGACCGAACGCTACGAATACGTCATCAGCCTTGGTAAAAAACTCCCCGCCATGGACGAGTCCCTCCACAGCGAAGACCGTCTCATTAAGGGCTGCCAGTCACAAGTCTGGTTAGACGCCAGCGCCCATGATGGCAAAATGCGCTTCCTAGCCGACTCAGACTCCGTCATCACCAAGGGCATGATCGCCCTCTTCGTCCGCGTCCTAGATGGTGAAAAACCTGATGACGTCATCTCCGCTGACCTATCCTTCATTGAAAAAACCGGACTAAAAGAACACCTCGCCCCCACCCGCGCCAATGCCCTCACCCTCATGGCCGCACAGATGAAAAAAGGCGCCCTCGAAGCCAGCCAACTCTAGGACCATGGAGATCCTGCTCGGTCACAGCCCAGTGATCCTCCTCCCAGACCGTGCCCTCCTCCTCCCTGAAAGCCAAAGCCTCATCATCGCAGACCTCCACCTCGGGAAGTCCGCCACCTTCCGTAGACAGGGACTTCCCGTTCCAGAAGGTAGTACCAAAGCGGACCTCGCCCGCCTCTCCACCCTCATAGAAAGCCAGCACCCCACCCAGCTCATCATCGCAGGGGACCTCGTTCACTCCGCCTTAGGACTCAGTCCAGACATCACCCAGACCTTCCTCTCCTGGCTCTCAAGACTCAGCATCCCGCTCAGCATCACCGAGGGAAATCACGATAGCCACGCCGCCCTTTCTAAGCGCCAACTCCCCCTAAAAATCCTCCCCCATCTTCACCTAGATGGGCTCCTCATCACCCATGACCCCGCCGACCTCCCAGCGGGGCAGAGTGGCATCGCTGGCCACCTCCACCCCGCCGCTAAAATCGGCCCCACCCGCCGTGGTAAGCACCCTCATCCATCCAGCCCCCACCTCAGACTCCCCGGATTCTACCTAAAAAATAACGAACACCTCATCCTCCCCGCCTTCTCTGAATTCACCGGCACTCATCCCATCCGCTTTCAGGAAAACGACCACTTCTATACCGAGCTCCGCGGCCACATCTCAGAAATCCCCCACACTCTCCTGCGCTAAAAAAGGAACTTGCCCACACACCATAAAAACGGGAATATGTTTTTATGAAAACCACTATTGACCTTCCTGACCCCCTCTTTAGGGAAGCCAAAATCTATGCTGCGAGTCACGGCCTCTCCCTAAAAACCCTCTTTACCAAAGCCATCGAAGACAGACTCCAAAAATCACCCAGCTCACTCGCGGAAAAACTGAGCAATCTTCCCACCCTCCCACCTGATACCCTTCAGAGCATCACTGAGCGCATCGCACAGGCAGATGAAAATGACCTCAGGCTCCAAAAAAACACGACTTCATGATTCTAGACACCAACGCAATCTCGGCCCTCGCAAGTGGCCACTCCGAAGTCGCCCAGCTCATCTCAGAAGCGTGCTCTCCAAGCATTTCCTTTATCTCAATTGCTGAGTTCAAGTTCGGACTTCTCGGCTCCACTCGCCCTGAAGCGGGTGAAACACTTCTTAAAAGCCTCACCGAGATCCTCCCCACCCTATGTCCGGACAGTGACACCCTCACTCACTACGCCCAGATTGCTCATCAGCTAAAATTGGCAGGGCGGCCCATCCCACAAAATGACATCTGGACCGCAGCCCTAGCCCGACAACTCGACCAACCCGTCCTCTCTCGTGATCGCCACTTCGACTCCGTCAAAGGCCTTAAACGCATCGCTTGGACGCCCTAAATCATCACCCATAATTCCGAGCTCCCTACTTGACTCCCCTCCATCTTAACGCAACTTTATTGCGTCTATGAAATTCCTTCTCTTCCTCCTACTCACCCTCAGTGCTCAGGCCCTTGATGTCGCCTCACTCCACCCCCTCATCACAGATGCCCTGAAACAAGTCGGCGGAAGTCGTATCAAGGTCGTAGAAATCGTCAAACCGGGGATGAACGTCCATAAATTCCAGCCCAGCGCTAGCGACATCCGCCAAATGGCGAAGGCCCGCCTCATCTTCGCCTCTGGGAAAGGACTAGAACCCTACCTCAGCGGCCTGAGCGATAGCCTCCAAGCTCATCAAAAAATCGTCGAAGTTGGCCACAGCATCCCCTCTCAGAAAGTCTCTAAAAAAGACGAAATCTATGCCTGCTGTCCCCACCACGCAGAAGGGGGCATTGACCCTCACTGGTGGCATAACATCAGTAACATGAAGCGCGCCATCCGCGTCATCACGAAGGAACTCTCTAAGGCCGATCCCGAGGCGAAGGAACTCTACACCACTCAGGCTAAAATCGCCCGGATAAAGCTCGATCAGCTCGAAGCATGGACGAAGGGCCAAATCGCCAGCATACCTCGCGGTAAACGCCACCTCGTCACCGCTCACGCTGCTTTCGGCTACTTCTGCAAAGCCTACGGATTTAAGGCCACCTTCGTCCAAGGACTCAGTGCCGACGGTGAAATCTCCGCCACCCAACTTGCCGAATCTATTCAAGAGCTACGGAAAGAGCAAATTCCCGTCGTCTTCCCAGAACAAGCAGCTAACCCTAAAATCCTCAGCCAGATTGCCAAACAAACTGGCGCCAAGGTCGGAAAAACCCTCATCGCAGACGGCTCCACCCACAGCTATGAAGCCATGATCAGAACCAATGTCACCCACATCGTGACCGGCCTCCAATAAGCCCATGACTCGCTCTCCACTCAACGCCACTCTCATCCCCCTCATCCCCCTCGCTGTTCTCGGCCTTCCCCTCGCTCAGGTCCTTAACCAGCCCGCCTACCAAGCCACCGAGCTCATTTCACCCACAAGTGGTCCACACGTAAACGCCTACTTAGAAATCGACTCCGCCCACCCCTTCGAGACTCTCAGCGTGCGCATCGGAGAAGCCTCTTGGCACTTCGCCCCAGGTGAGAACGAGAAAGAAATCGTCTATCAGCGTGACTCTAAGCTCACCCTCCTCGTCTCCGCCACCTGGCCAGAAAACACTCCGAAGACCGCCCTCCGGCTTGAACTCATCCCAGACGCCACTCCTTCTAAAACACACACCCTTTGGGGCCTTGGCAAAGTCACCGAAGAAGTTACCTTCATCTGGGAAGACCAAGAATGAGCGAAGCCCACCACTCACATCACCAGCTCGACCTCCGCGACCTCTCCTTTAGCTACGGCCTAAAGCTCGCCCTTAGCGAAGTAAACCTCTCCGTCCACTGTGGTCAGCGCCTCGCCCTCCTCGGACCGAATGGTGCGGGAAAAAGCACCCTCATTCGCCTCCTCGCTGGACTGCTAAAAAACGAGCAAGGCCACATCCACTGGCGAGAAAACCCCATCTCGAAAGCCCGCCGAGAAATCGCCTACCTCCCACAAGTGGACCAGCATCAACGCCACTTCCCCCTGCGCGTCCGTGACATCGTCGCCATGGGACGCTACCCCCACCTAGGACACTTCCGCCGCTTTAGGAAAATTGACAAAGAAAAAACTGCCGCCGCCATCGCCACCATGAAGTTAGGTGACATCGCCCACCGCCAGATTGACCAGCTCTCCGGCGGCCAGCAGCAGCGCACCTACATCGCCCGCGCCCTCGCCCAGGAAGCACACGTCCTCCTCCTTGATGAACCCTTTAATGGGCTAGATATCGAGAGCCGCTGTCACCTCTCAGAAAGCCTCATTGAGCTCAGCGCATCTGGCCATCTCATCATCGCCTCCCATCACCAGCTCGAAAGCGTCACGGACATCTTCACCCACGCCCTCGTCTTAGACCAAAAGCAAGTCGCCTTCGGACCTGCCGCCGAGGTCATGGCCAGTGAAGCCGTAAAAACAACCCTCCACTCCTGCCACCCACAGCAACATGAGCGAGTTCTTTGACATTCCTCTCTACCAGCGCGCCCTTCTCGCCACCCTCATCATTGGCTTTGTCAATGGCTACACGAGCGCCTTCGTCCTTCTACACCGCAGTCCCTTAAAACTCACAGCCCTCAGTCACAGCCTCCTCCCCGGCGTCGCCATCGCCGCATGGATCTTTACTCTTGGCGTCTTTAGCGCCTTCTTCGGCGCCGTCATCGCCGCCATCGCCATCGGCATTCTCACCGTCCTCCTCTCCCGTATCACTAAAATCAGCGATGATACTGTCCTCGCCGTCCTCTACACCGGAGCCTTCGCCCTCGGCATCATGGTCCTCCAAAAGCTCGGCTCTAACCAAGACCTCGAGAACTGGCTCCTCGGGAACATCCTCGGCCTCGCTGATCTAGATCTCTGGATGAGCTTCGGCGTCGGACTCATCGCCATCACCATGCTCTCCCTCTTCCGCCGCTCCATCGTCATCAACCTCTTCGACGCAGAAGTCGCCGCCAGCCTCGGCATCCGCACCCGCCTGCTAGACTACGCCTCCTTCGCCATCCTCATCCTCGTCCTCGTCACCACCCTGCAAGCTGTCGGCTGCATTCTAGCCATCGGCATGATCGTCACCCCTGCCGCCATCGTCCGCCCCTTCATCTCCACCCCAGAAAGCCTCTTCCCCCTCAGTGGACTCATCGGCGCAGGCGGCTCCGCCCTCGGCCTCCTCCTCTCTATCCAGTTTGGCCAGCCTGCCGGGGCCAGCATCGCCGCCACCCTCGCCGCCCTCTTCATCCTCTCAGTCCTACTCAGAAGCCTACTGCCCAAACGGGCCTAATCACACAGCCAATGTCTTGACCGCTGAGACCTCTTTGTTAGCGTCCTGTTCGCTGAGAAAGGCATCCTAAAAAGGAGGGTTGGCTGAGCTCGGTTTAAGGCGCTCGATTCGAAATCGAGTGATGCGCAAGTATCCGTGGGTTCAAATCCCACACCCTCCGCCATCAGCTTAGTAGCCAAAAAGCGGGCCGATTATAGGGGGAAAGCCAGCCATCAACTTGCCTGCTGGGCTTCCATGCTTAAGCTGCCCTTCCTTAAATGGCCACTCTGCACCCTGACATCCTCGCCTGGTTTAAAAGACGGGCTTGGACCCCCTTCCCATTTCAGAAAAAATCATGGAGCGCCTACCTTGCAGGAGAATCTGGCCTCCTGCACGCACCCACCGGTTTTGGCAAAACTCTCTCCGTCTGGCTAGGCCCCGTCTCAGAGACCCTCACCCGTGCTAAGCTGCCACGTCACTGCGAAGTCCTCTGGATCACCCCCCTGCGTGCGCTGGCCAATGACACCCTGCAATCACTGCGCGAACCGCTCGCAGAGATAGGCCTAGATTGGTCAGTCGAGGCCCGCACCGGTGACACCTCCTCCTATCGTAAATCGAAGCTGCGTGAAAAATACCCCTACTGCCTCGTCACCACCCCAGAATCCCTCTCCCTCCTCCTCACCTACGAGGACACTCGCGAGAAACTCGCCCATCTCAAGTGCGTCATCGTCGATGAGTGGCATGAACTCCTAGGAACAAAACGCGGCATCCAGACAGAACTCTGCCTCACCCGCCTCCGCACTTGGGTTCCTGATCTCCGCACCTGGGGACTTTCTGCCACCCTTGGAAACCTCGATGAAGCCGCTCTCCCCCTGATGGGGCAGTCCTCCTTCTCAAGCATCGCCGCGAATCAGGAAAAAGAAATTGAGATTCAAACCCTCATCCCAGATGAGATCGAGTCCTTCCCCTGGTCCGGTCACCTCGGCACTAAATCCACCAAGCGCGTGGCCCAGCAACTCGAAAAAGCCCACAGCACCCTCCTCTTCACCAATACCCGCTCACAGGCAGAAATCTGGTATCAAGAAATCCAAGAAGCCAAGCCAGAATGGGCTGAAAAAATCGCCATTCACCACGGCTCCCTCTCACGAGAAGAACGTAAACTCGTGGAAAGCGGTCTCAAGGATGGCCTCCTCCGCTGCGTCGTCTGCACCTCGTCCCTAGACCTAGGCGTAGACTTCTCTCCCGTAGATCAAGTCATCCAAATCGGGTCTCCAAAAGGCATCGCCCGGCTCACTCAGCGGGCAGGGCGGTCCGGTCATGCTCCGGGGCAAAAGTCCCTCATCATCTGCGTGCCCACCAATGCCTTCGAGCTGGTCGAGTTCTCAGCAGCCCGAGAAGCATGGAAGCGTAAGGAGATCGAGAACCGCAGCCTCCTTAAAAAACCGCTCGATGTCTTGGTGCAACATCTCACCAGCATCGTACTCGGAGAACCCAATCAAGCTTCTGAACTCAAAAAAGAAATCCTCTCCGCCTACTCCTATGCTGAACTCAGCGATGCCGAGTGGGACTGGACCATCAGCTTCATCACCAATGGCGGCTCACTCTCAGCCTACCCGCAGTATCAGAAGGCTGAAATCATCAAGGGCCTTCTCACCGTGACCAATAAGCGCAGCGCCCAGCTGCACCGCATGAACATCGGCACCATCACCTCCCAAAGCGCCGTGCCCATCAAGTTTAGCAGTGGGCGCACCCTAGGGACAGTGGA
>CALFVL010000073.1 GCA_937928425.1 uncultured Verrucomicrobiales bacterium | reverse complement strand
GTGGAGACAAGCGTTAGGTAACCGACTGCCTTGAGTAGGTTGTTGAAGCGGTGGACGCCGCACGCGATGTGAAACGATTTAGATGCGAGCAAGCTCTGTACAGCGTGTTATGAGGAACGCATTGGGTAGAAGGTGCGGCGTCGACAACGTTTTACGAAACCTACGAACATTACTTCGTGCGCGTACAGTTGATTTTGCTGCACGGTGGTAAATACCAGTCTGCACATACTTACTATCATAACACATGCACAGTCTAATTGTGCAGTGGGACACGACAATGTAGCATAAACGCATGTTCTTTCAAAACTACGAGACACACGACCACACCCAAGCATTTTTGCCTGCCCGTATCACTAGAAAACTATTATTCCCCCGAAAAAAAAATCACCCCATGCTCCTGCGCAACAAAGACTAATGTCGGAGCCGACCCCAAGGTGTCCAGAGAGACGCGTTGGGTACCGTGCGGCGCAGCCAACGTTCTACAAAACGTGTGGACGTACTTCCTCTGTCTCATATATGAAGCCAGTGGAGTTTGTGCAGCGGTTCGTATTGACACAGCAGTCGGTGGGAGCTAATAAAAGCTAATATGATATCGTGGTCGGGTTCTTTGGAAAGCCTTAGAAATGGAGATTGTCGTACAAGATGAAGAAAAAACGTTTCCGACGTTGAGTTAAGCAGCAAAGTTGACTTTAACACAAAACGTTTCAAGGAATAATTTGGGAATACATATTGCTAGATTTTTTGAGTTTTTTTTGTGGGTAATTAAGCCATTTTACGCCTAATCCCCCCCCCCCCCCGACATCACAAACACGATGGCCTCGCCCCTGACCAAGCCGGCACGCCGCCGGGGACCAGACCGGTGGATGGGCTGCCGCTACGCGTTCGTTGTTTTATTTTTATTTTTGTTTCAGGGAGGGTGGTGACATTAGTCGAAATACAAAATATGGCCCAAATTTCGGACGAGTGCTTTTGTTGTTTGGGCCTTGCGTCCGCGCGGTGTACTGTGCCGATTACCGCGAAATACTCGGGTTCAACCCCCGAAAACCTATTGATATTTTTTCTAATCAGGAACCAAATCGGAGACGGTTAAGTTTATGTCTAAAACTCAGCTGACTTCTTTTTGTGTGGGACACAGGAAGTATACGCGTATGATATGTGTCCGTCGGGATCGTTGTCGGCGGGACGCCCTAAAATCGTCAGCCTGTTTTTTGCTGCTTCCGGCCATGCACTTTGCTTCATACCCGCCCCTCCCCTCCTCCTTCCCCTCGCGCTTGCCCCGTTACCCATTGCTTCCGGAAGAATTTAATCACGCCACCAAGCTGACCTACCCGGAACCACTTGATCTCATCTGCCAGAGATTCCAGATCTTCTGATGTTTCCCCCTTAAAGGCGGCGATAATGATGCGGACGCCCCGCGCACGCGCTGCATCAATGAAGGTTTCTGGGTAGATACCATTCCCTGCAATGACGCCGATAGTCCGCGGTTCGTTGTTCACGAGGAGGACTTTCATTTTTCATACGCTAAAGTTCAAACTTCAAATTGCATGATAGCGCGGACTGTCTAAGATGACGCTATGTTAGCGAAACTTCCTATCGAGTTGGTATTAGCGGTGGTTGGTATTTTGGTCCTACTCATCGTAGTGATCGTCTTTATTAATTTCTTCGGTCTCTGGATTCAGGCCCGCGCGGCAGGTGCTCCGGTGAGTCTCACAAATCTCGTTTTAATGCGCTTCCGTAAGGTGCATCCGGGAACGATCGTGAATAGTCGAATCACTGCGGCGAAGGCTGGACTCACTTATTCCACAGATCAGCTAGAGGCACACTACCTCGCGGGGGGAGATATTATTAACGTCGTTTTAGCCTTAGTCGCTGCGGAGAAGGCTGGTATTGCCCTGACCTTCGACCGAGCTTGTGCGATAGACCTCGCTACGAAAGATACCGGGAAAACGGTGCTAGAGGCAGTGAGAACCTCGATTAACCCGAAGGTGATTGATTGCCCTAACCCTAGCGCTGGAGTGACCAAAATCACTGCTGTGGCTAAGGACGGGATCGGGGTGAATGTCCGTGCACGGGTGACGGTGCGGACTAATCTGGACCGCTTCGTGGGAGGTGCGACTGAGGAGACAATCATCGCCCGGGTGGGAGAAGGCATCGTGACTTCTGTGGGCTCGGCAGCGTCTTATAAGACCGTTTTGGAAAACCCAGATTCTATCTCGCGCTTAGTGCTAGAAAAAGGGGTGGATGAGGCTACGGCATTCTCGATTCTTTCCATCGACATCGCGGATGTGGATGTGGCTGATAACGTAGGAGCCCGCCTCCAGACTGAGCAAGCTGAGGCTGATAAGCAGGTGGCACAAGCTAAGGCCGAGATGCGCCGAGCCGCAGCGGTCGCTTCTGAACAAGAAATGGCTGCCCGTACTCAGGAAATGCGCGCTAAGGTGGTAGAAGCTGAAGCCACCGTCCCGATGGCAATCGCAGAGGCCTTCCGCAACGGCAATCTCGGTGTGATGGATTACGCGAAGTATCAGAATGTCATCGCAGACACTAAGATGCGTGACTCGATCGGTGAGGAAGCTCCTGAGACTTCATCTTCCTAGCTTTCTAGAGAAAATCACTCCTCTACGCCCTTATGTTTTTCATCCTGGCTGAGTTCCCGATAGATCCCAATGCCATCGTCGTCTTTGTGATGGTGGTGGTTGCAGGGATTAAGGCTCTCCTTGAGAAAAAAAACGGCCAGAATACGGAAGCTCCTACTCAGGATGAAGATGAGGATTACTATGATCCTTACGCGGAGTATGAAGCAGAATTAAGGCGGCAGGAACGAGAGCAAGAGATCCGAGAACAACAAAGGCCCCCAGTGGAGCCTAAAGTGATCACCCGGATTCCATCACCGCAAGCTGAGGTGACTCCCCCACCCATCTCAGTGCCTGAAGTGGGGCAAAGAGCCACTCCAACAATAAAGACGCCGGTGAGGCCTCAGCTTAGCCCTGCTGAGAAAGCTGCACTGGAGAATCTTAATTTAGTTTCCCGCTCTAAGAAGAAAACTCATTCTTCAACGAAGACCAGAATAAGGCGCCATCTAGCAAGTCCCACGGCAGCTCGCGAGGCTCTGCTCTTGGCAGAAATTTTAGGCCCACCGAAGGCACTTCGTAGTGACGAGCAGGTTTAAGACTCCTCTTCCTTCGCGTCTTGATAGGATTTCACGACGAGCTCGCTCAGGAATTTATCCGGATCATTCACCGCTGCTTCACTTAGGAGGAATTTTGACTGACCGGTGTTTTTTTGGATCAGCTTGAGGCCGAATTGGTAATCACGAAAGTGCTGCCGAGCCACTTGGAAAACACTACGTGCCTGCTCGCTCGCCATCTGGACGAGTCGTGACATCGCCTCATCCGCGAGGCTAATCTGAACACCATGTTTGTCTTTAAATTCACGGATGAAGGCCTCCACTTCTTGGCGTGCCTTCTCTACCACGAGTTCCTGACCAAGTTCCCGATAGCTTTCTAAGTGTTTTTCCCGATTTTCAATCAAGTCAGCATCAACTGTGAGCTCCGAGACGGAAGTCCCGGGGAGTTCATACTTAAAATCGCGAAGAATCTTTTCCCCCACCGTCATAAGGCCACGTGCTCCGGTTTTCTCACCTGCAGCCATTTCAGCGATTTGTGAGATGCCGCTATCTTTAAATTTAATGTCGATCCCGTAGGCCTCGAATTCCCGCTCATACTGGCGGAGTAAACTCCCCTCGGAGTATTTTAAAATCGCCTCAAGGTCAGCTGCTTCAAGATGCTCACAGACGACTCGCACAGGAATTCTCCCGATGAACTCAGCCTCGAAACCAAAGTCGATGTAATCTTGCGTAGTGACCTGTTTAAACAATTCACCATCCATTGCGGGCTCGGCCTGATCTGCGGAGAAACCAATTTGGGCCGCTTGGCTACGTTTACGGACGATTTTTTCTAATCCGGAAAACGCTCCACTTACGATAAAGAGAATGTGTCTCGTATTGATCGTATCTTTCCCCTGTTTTCCATTTTGGAGGTCCATCATGGCCATCATCTGACCGCGCATATCTTGAGCGTTGCGGACGGGCACTTCAGTCTCCTCCATCAGCTTCAGGAGAGTCGTCTGGACTCCACGGCCGCTCACATCACGCCCCATCATGCCACCACTGCCTCCGGAGGCCAACTTGTCAATCTCATCAATATAGATGATGCCATACTCAGCAAGAGAGACATCACCATCAGCCTTCGTCACAAGTTCACGAACGAGGTCATCCACATCTCCCCCGACATAGCCGGTTTCAGAAAATTTAGTGGCATCAGCTTTCACGAAGGGAACGCCAATCAGCTCAGCAATATGTTTCACAAGGTAGGTTTTCCCCACTCCGGTGGGACCTACGACCATGACATTTTGCTTCTGGAGCTCTAGCCGATCCTCACTTGTCCCCTCATTCTCAGCTTGGTGGGCCTTAGCCACTTTCACGTGATTATAGTGATCACACACCGCGATCGCGAGAGCCTTCTTAGCCTCATCTTGCCGGATCACGAAGCGGTCAAGATGTGCCTTAATATCGCGTGGCAGGAGATCGAAGTTAAAAACCTCATCGCTCGCCGCCTTGACCTCATCCTGCTCCTTAGGCTCTTCCTCTTCCATGAACGCTGAGTCGCTCATGCCGGGAAAGGAGAATCCCCCCTGTCCCATCTTACCAAACATTCCTTCGAGGGTCTTGCGGATTTCTGCGGGGTCGGGGTACTCCGGTCCTTTAGGCCCCTTCGGGCCTCCTTTATCGTCATCACTCATACTAGGACTATTATCTGCTCCGAAATCGGAGCAAGGGGATTTCGTCGAATCGGCCTTTTTAGGAAGGCTTACTCTTTGAGCGAGGTGAGGTAAGCAATGAGATCATTGAACTCTTTCAGCGTCAGGGTCTGGGCTAAGCCAGCTGGCATCATGGACTGAGGCTGGTGAGCTCGCTGCTTTACCTCAGCGGCTTTAAGCTGGGTGACAATTCCTGCGATATTACGAACATCGACAATTCCATCCTCTTCCCGAGTGACGAAGCCCATATGAACACCTCCATCGTTCATCGTAATGAGCTCCGTTTGGAATCCTTGAGCGACCACTGCATTCGGCTCTAGGATAGACTCGATCAGGTAATCCTTAGTAAACTTACTTCCAGATGAACCGAGGTAGGGGCCTTTCTGGACCGCTTTTTGATCGACTGCGTGACAGGCGATACAGCCTTGCTGCGTGTATAACTTTTGCCCATTTTCAGGATCTCCACTTCCCTGTAGGGCTAATGTGGAGAGTTCTTTAACCTCAAACTCGGCGAGAGTCTTGCCAGAGCTTGCCTTGGCTGCCGCGATGACTTTTTTAGCATGCTCGGCAGCAGCAATCAGAGTGTCATTATCGCTCTGAATCGCATTTTCGATCTGCTGCTCGAATCCAGGCATTAAAAGATCAGATAGCGCGAGGTAGAGACCGACCTGTCGTGGATTTTTCTCAAGGGTTTTTAGGATGGGCGTTTTAAGACCCTCTTTAATGAGAGGACTGCGCACAAAGGTTAAAAGTGCTCGCCAAGCCACACGGCTTTCCGAGGGACTACCCTTCGCAGCTATTTTCTGAAGCTTCTTCTGCGAGAGAATCAGAGCAGGCTGATTTACGAAGTCACCCAGTTCACGTTCTACCTCGCGTGGATTCTGTTCTTGGTCGAGCCAAGCACCTAGAATTTCGACTTGGTTTTTCACTCCCTCACCATCGAGCACTCGGCCCAGAGCACGATAAGCCTTAACCCGATCAGTCCAAGGACGCTCCGCTCTCTTGGCGGCCTCAGTGAGTACTTGAATCTGGATTTGATTAAGATCAGGCGCGACGAGGGCGAGCGCGAAGGGGTCTTGATCACCCAGCTTAAACTCTGAAATAGGGAGGCGGTTTAGCCCTAAAGTCACGAGGAGTTTTTCCCGTTCCTCCTCTGAGATTTCTTCAAAAATGCCCTCAATTGCACTTCGAATGAGATCTGACTGCTCCCACTTTACAGGAGCGAAGTAGGGACCACGATCATCCGGCCGTGTTCCCCACCAAGATTTAAGATCCCACTTCTCTTCTTTAAAGAAGAGACGCGCTAAAACTTCGCTCAAAGCTAATGCCTCTGCTCCGCTCGCACCTTCTAGGGTTGTGATCAAGCCTGAGACGACATCTGCGCGATGTAAACGCATCAGCGCCAATCGGGCTAAGCGCTGCTTCGACTGAGATAGGAGAGCCTCCACGTCCGCAATTTTCACAAGGGCAAAAATGGCGGTATTATAGATCCGAGCATCTTTAGCCTCAGTCGCGGATTTAATAATTTTAGCAGACAGGCCATCACCTGCTTTCGCATGTTCTGCAAGCGCGATGATTGCTTGTAGTCTTACTCGTGAGTCTTCTGCCTCTAACGAATTTACTAAAAGTTCAAGAGAACTCTCAGAGAGAGCTTGATTCATTTCAGCAGCAGCCCGAATGATAAACTCGTGGCTCTCTGCCACCTCCGTCCAGTCCTTGAGGTAAAGATTGATTAATTCATCTGCCTGACTGTCTTCAAGCTGGGCTAGTGTAAAAATCGCAGCGATCCGGGTTTCTACAAGCGGGGCCTTTCCGATGAGTTCGATGAGCCCTGCCGAGGCAGCATTCCCTCCACGGGCCAAGATCTCACGCTGAGTCTCTAAGCGCCGAACTGCGGACTGACTCTTAAGTCCCTCAAGAAGGTCGGCTAGAGGCATCTCACCCAGATCTGGAAAGGGAGGCATCTCAAGGCCCTTTTTAGTCAGTTTCTGAACCATCCCGACTTTCACACCTTCACCGGCATACTTAAAGCGCCCACCTCGCCAATCGCAGACATAAAGATTAGATGAGCCATCGACATCAATATCAACTGCTCGTGGCAGATCTAGAAAATCGCGTTCCTTCACCGTAAAGTCTGCGCCTTTACGAGTGAGGATATCATTATAAATTTTTCCTGTCGTCCAGTCACAGGTTAGCATCAGTTCTTCATGCCCCGGTTCAGCAAGATACAGCGCCCCGGTTCCACTGCCACCTCCTAGATCAAGCATCGGTTTCACCGCCTCATCCGAGAATTTTTGATAAAGTCGCGGGTATCCATGCTCAGACCCGTGGGTGAGATGATGCACTCGGATATTCCACCCTTTCCCATCATTCGTATTGTCACGGGTGAAGAGGTCCATTCGTGGACTGATCGCGAGATCGCAGATATTGCGCGTATGATAGGAATAAATTTCTAGCTGAGTTCCATCAGGTCTCACTCTTGCGACACCCCCGCCACGCAGGGTCACCACCGTCCCATCTGTTCCCTTCGTCCCCTCCATCCCGAAGTCCCCCACCGCAATGTAAATCCAGCCATCGATCCCCATACGGCAACCATTCGTAGTGTGGTCTGATCCACGAGGATGGCGTAGCCCGAAACCAATATTCTCGAGAAGAATTTTTTGCTCATCAGCAACTCCATCTCCAGTGGTATCGCGGAAAGCACTTAAAAAGGGAGGGTGGATCAAATAGAGAGTGTCTCTTACAAAGTGTCCCCCTCGTGGGCTGTCCACATCTGGTACAAAGTCGATGAATTGATCCGCCTTCCCGTCTCCATCCGTGTCACGGCAGGAGATCACCTTTCCTGCCTTCTTATTCTTCCCCAGAGAGGCATTCTGATCAACAGAGACATAAACGGTGCCATCAGCAGCAGCACTCAGCGCGGTAGGATACTCGATATCGAAGGGCTCCGCCCATGGTGTCAATTCATACCCCTCAGGAAGGGCCATCACAGGAGTCAACAGTAAGGAAGAGGCAAGAATGGAAGAGACAAAGACAGCTTTCATAAGTCGATAGAGCGATTGTTCCTTTCAATTACAACTTATGCAAATCATTCTTCAGCCATGCGAAAAGCTTTCCTTCTCGGGGCTGGACTTGGAACCCGCCTGAAACCACTCACTCAGACCCTCCCAAAGCCTCTCATTCCCTTTGCGAACCGTCCTCTAATGACCCATGTCTTAGATCACTGTATTGCCGCTGGGATCAGTGATTTCGCGATAAATACTCACCATCTCCACGAAACTTGGCAGCAAGTTTTTCCCGAAGGAACCTACCGTGGTGCCACGCTCACCTTCTTTCATGAACCCCTCCTTCTTGAAACAGGGGGTGGGATTAAGAACATCGCCGAGTGGATCGATGGGGACCCCATCCTTGTTTACAATGGTGACATCATCACGGACCTCCCCATTGATCGTCTCATGACCAGTCACATGGCCTCTAATAATGTGGCTACCCTAGCCACCCAAGATCACGGACCAGCCCTTCATCTCAGCCTTCAAGGACATCAGATCACTGATATTCGAGGACTCGTCAAGGGACAGAGCGGCACACACCAATTTACCGGAATTTACTGCATCGACGCCGAAATTCTAGACCTCATTCCCGCTGGCGAAAAAATCTCAGTCATCCCCGCCTTTCTAGAACTCATAAAACGCCAACAACTCGGCGCTTATCATGTCAAAGGTCAGCCACAGTGGCTCGACCTCGGGACACGTGAGGCCTACCTCGAAGCGAGCTTCTCACTCACTCCAGAAATTCACCCAAGTGCTCAAGTATCGCCCTCCGCTAAAATTACAAATTCTTGGATCGGTGCTCGCTGTAACATCGCAGAAGGTGCCCAGATCACGGACTCCATCCTCTGGGATGACAGCAGTGTTTTAGCGGATGCGCAATTGACAAACTGCATCGTTCACAGCACTTCCCTTGTCCATGGCATTCATGAAAATGCCGACCTCTAAAGACCGACCGACCTCATCCGATGCCTGCCGATACCCTGCTCACTGCCATCCGTGCTCACTTGGACCTCTCTCCCACCCACCGCGTCCTCATGGAACCGATCCAGAAAGGAGCCTCAGGGCGCACCATCATCCGGATTCGCCCAGATGATCACCCCAGTTTCATCGGCATCCACTACACCCTTGAGCGCTCTGATAATGCGAATTTCCTCCCCGTTGCCGAGTTCCTCACCAGTGCTGGTCTTAATATCCCCCGTGTCCTTTATGATAACACTCGCCGCCAAGTTGCCCTTATTGAAGACCTCGGCGACCACGATCTCCTCAGCCTAAAAGATGCCCCATACGCCGAGCGGGAACCCTACTACCGCTCCGCCTTCGAGCAGCTTGATAAACTTCTCTACACCCGCCCACCGAAAGACTTCGATCTTCAACCTGTCTTTGACGAACCCCTCTACCGCTGGGAACAAGAGTATTTCTTCGAGCACTTCATCGAAACTCACCTCAAAAAAGACGCCTCGGAACTCCGCACAGATCCAGCTCTTCTCAGCCTCGCCAAACGCCTCGGAGCCACCGCCCCCCACATGGTCCACCGCGATTTCCAATCGGAGAATCTCATGCTCCATAATAAAGAATCCTACCTGATCGACTTCCAAGGCTTACGCATGGGTCGCCAAGAGTATGACCTAGCCTCTCTCCTCTATGATCCATACATGAATCATTCTTCAGAGGACCGCGCAAAGCTCCTCGAGCTTTGGGAAGAAGTCTGTGAGGAAGAACCGATCGAGCCCATCCTTAAAGACTGTGCCGCACAACGCCTCATGCAAGCTCTGGGAGCATTCGCCAACCTCGGACATCATCAAGATAAGCAGTGGTATCTTGATCAGATCCCATCCGCCCTCGCCTTCCTGAAAGAAGTCATCACTGACACCGCTCTTGAAGACTGCCTAGCCCCCGTCCTCGACTAAGCCTCTTCCCACCTCTAGACTCCCCGCCGTAGCCATGTTCCCCCTGCGGCCAAGCCTCTCACTTATCCTCCCCTTCATCTCGGGCCTATGCCTTCTCTGGGCACTTCCCCAGTGGAAATTCCTTGCGCAGCTTGAGCACCGCCTCTTTCTCTTCCCAGAGCGCTTCGAGCCCGGCACCTTCTTCCCAGACCGTGGCCTACTCCAAGATCTTCAAGTCACTCCCATCCGCTTTAGTCACGAGTCTAGCCCCAGCACCGCACTTGGCAGCTACCTCATTGATGAGGAAACCCTAGACATCATCGACCTCAGTCCAGAAAAATGGGCCTACTTTCTCCAAGTCATTCGTAAAAACAGCGAGGGACTCATCGCCATCACCGCCCCCCTCTCATGGACACATGCGAGTGAACTTGCCCTCCAAACCCTAGAGCACCAAATTTCCGAAACTCCTCAACTCGTCATCGGACTAGATGCTGAGTTCAATAACACCTCTGCTCCACTTCCCCCATTTTTAGAAAACTCCACTCTCCCAATACATCACTCCCTCTTCCCTCAACTCCCAGAGATCGACTTCATCACTCACCCCCCCTCGATCAAAGCCCCCCTCTTTGGTATTTCCACCATTCAAGGATTCGTCATCGAGCGTGATGGCTCCGAGTTGAAAATTCCCATGCTCGTCCGCTGGGGAGATGCCATTCTTCCCAGCACCCATCTGGCAGCTCTTCTCACATCTGCGCAAATCACCGTCCAAGAGCTCATCGTAGACCCTAGCGGCTACCTCCGCCTTGGTCACGAAGGCCCCATTCTTAAAATAGACCCCCAAGGTCGTGCCGCCTTCCCGCGCACTGGCAACAACACTCGCTCCGCCTCCCAGATCCTGATCTCCCCAGAAGAAACAAGCCCCTCAAAAATTCTTCTCCCAGCAAACGCACCTGAAGAACTACGCCTTCTCCAAACCCACCTCACTCGGGCCCTCGCTCAAAAACCTCAGAACCTCTCCCCATACACGCGCTGGCCGCTCGCCCTCGAGATTACCCTCCTTCTCCTCTTCACCCTCCTACTGCAAGCACGCCGTCTCTGGCTCACCCTCCTAAGCATCGCCGCCCTCCTCCTCATCTCCACCACCCTCCACCAATGGTTCCCGAGTTCCCCTCTCGCTCTTACCCTTATCACCTTCACCATCCTCCCTAGACCCTCCTTAAGAAGATCACCACCTCACAAAAAAGAAAAACCCCTCCCTCCTTCAGAAAAACCTCAGCCATCTCCCAAAAAGGCCGCAAAAAAAATCCCCAAAAAATCCGCTAGAAAAAAATCGCGTAAGCACACACGGCCTAAGAAAAAGAAAAGAAGATAGCCTCCTCTGTTTCCCCTTCCCCCCAGCACTGCAAATCGCTACCTCTCTGGCATGCGTGATGATGTCAAGCAGCTCCTCAGCCTCCAAGAAAGCGATCAACTGATCGGAAATCTCGAAGCGGAACTCTTAAAAATCCCCCAACTCCAAGAAGCTGCTAAGGATCAACTCGCCAGCGACACCTCCGCCCTCGCTCAGGCCAAGTCCGACTTCCAAGCAAACGAAGTCGAAATAAAAAAGCTCGAACTAGACATCGGCACTCGTAAAAACTCAGCCGACCGGCTCAAAAACCAACAATTCGAGACCAAAAAAAACGAAGAATACACCAAGCTCGGTGAAGAAGTCACCCGCTATGAGCAACAGATCGACGAGCTCGAAACTCGCGAACTCGAGCTCATGGAAATCGCCGACGAACGGCGTGAAAAAATGAGCGAAGCTGAGGCCGCTTTAACTAAGACGAAAGACGCCGTAGACCAAGACATCGCAGAACTCGAAACCCGCGCAAATCAAAAAAAGGAGGAGCTTAGCGCAGCTCAAAAAACTCGCGCCGACAAGCTCGCCGATATCCTTGATGATGAACTCATCGACACCTACACCCGCCTCTTCAATAAAAGAAACGGTCAGGCCGTCGTTCAAGTCACTGACCAGAAAAGCTGTAAATCCTGCCATGTTCAGGTCACCCCCGCCACCTACGCCCTCGCCCAATCAGGAGCAGCTATTGCTCATTGTGATAACTGCGGCGCCATCCTCTTCCCCTAAATCCTAAATCACGCTCCTTTTTTCTTTTTCAAACCCTCATCCTAAGCGATCTCTAAACTATTATGGCTAAACCAAAATCTGCAATCACCCCCACCCGCTCAGAGAACTTTCCTGAATGGTATCAACAAGTCGTCCGCGCAGCCGACTTAGCCGAAAACTCCGAAACCCGTGGCTGCATGGTCATAAAGCCCTGGGGCTTCGCCATCTGGGAAGCGATCCAGAGAGACCTCGACCAGCGCTTCAAAGCCACCGGCCATCAGAACGCCTACTTCCCTCTCCTTATCCCCCTCTCATACCTCGAAAAAGAAGCTGAACACGCCGAAGGCTTCGCCACCGAGTGCGCCGTCGTTACCCATCACCGGCTAGAAGCAGAAAAAGACCCCGAGACTGGTAAGACTAAAATGGTCCCTCGTGGTAAACTGGCCGAGCCCTACGTCATCCGCCCCACCTCAGAAACCATCATCGGAGCCGCCTTCTCACGCTGGACCGAATCCTACCGAGACCTCCCCCTACTCATTAACCAGTGGGCTAATGTCATGCGCTGGGAAATGCGCCCTCGCCTCTTCCTCCGCACCGCAGAATTTCTCTGGCAAGAGGGCCACACCGCCCACGAGACTCGTGAAGAAGCGCTGGAAGAAACCCACATGATTCACCAGCTCTACGCCGACACCCTGCGTGATCTCCTCGCCATCCCCGTCATTATGGGAGAAAAGACCGAGGCAGAGCGCTTCCCCGGTGCTGAGTCCACCCTCACCGTCGAAGCCATGGTGCAGGATAAAAAAGCCATCCAGGCAGGAACCTCGCACTACCTAGGACAAAATTTTGCCAAAGCTCAGAACATCACCTTCGTCGACCGTGATAATAAAGAACAGCACGTTCACACCACCTCCTGGGGCGTCTCCACTCGCCTCGTAGGCACACTCATCATGGCACACTCAGATGATGATGGCCTCGTCCTCCCACCCCGCATCGCCCCTCAACAGATCGTCATCATCCCAGTCACCCCGAAAGAAGACTCTCGGGACGCCATCATCGAGGCCTGCCAAGCCCTCGCCACCCGCCTTCGCGAGCAAACATACGGGAAAGAAAACCTCCGAGTTAAAGTCGATACCCGAGACCTTGGCGGCGGGGTCAAGAAATGGGAATGGGTTAAAAAAGGAGTCCCCCTCCGTATCGAGATCGGCCCTCGCGACCTCCAAGAACGTAAAATCTGCCTCCAACGCCGCGACCAAGCCGCGAATGAAAAAGCCTTCATCGAGAAAGAAGAATTCCTCCGTGACGTCGTAGAAACCCTCGACAGTGTCCACCAAAACCTCCTCGAACGGGCACGCAACTTCCGTGATGAAAACATCAGTGAATGCTCAGACCTCGCCGACTTCGAAAAACACTGGGAAGAGTCCAATGCCAACCCCGGCTGGCTCATCACCCCCTGGGCAGGAAGCCGCGCCGAAGAAGAAGAACTCTCAAAACGCCTAAAAATCAGCATTCGTTGCCTCCCCTCCGAGAAACAGGACGAGTCCGAACAGCCCTGTATTCTAAGTGGCCAAGCGACCAAAGCACGCGCCATCTGGGGACGCAGTTACTAAACTAAACACAACTCCCGGTGAAGATCCTCATTCACAGCATCTCATTTCTTAGCCTCCTCACAGGGATCCTAATTGGACTCTTCGCCAGCTTCGGGCTTGGGGCCGTAATTTTTGGCCCGCAAATCCTCGAAAGCCCTCCCCCTCATACCACAAGCTCCTTCATATTCATTCTCATCACAACACCCCTCTTTATGGTCATCAGCTCGGTGGGAACGCTCTTTACCATCATCCTTCCCCTCCATCTCAAATTCCAAGTGCCTCTTGTAAAAAATGATCAACTCACAAGGAAGCTTCTAAACCGCTACGCCCGAAAACTCGAATTCTTCTCAAGAACACCCACGTCCTAAAATGGTGTGGATTTGAAAAAAAATAACTAGGAACCAAAGGGCCAGAAGCTCTTCACCAAGCTCTTTAATTTCCCTAAGCCTCTACCCGCTCTCTCCTCTTCCAAAATCTGAGCATAACGGATCAACCCCAGTGCAGTCGCATACTGAGGATCTTTAAAATAAGCGTGCACCCCACTCACATCAGGCTCCTCGGGCTTATAAATCGAAAGGTCAAAAATCTCACAAGCCAACTCACCGATTCCCCGCATCTGGCTACTCCCGCCAGTTAAGAAAACTCCAGTGCCGATCCGTTTTAACGCCCCTTCTGGCAGTCCCTCGATCACCAGCTCAAAGGCCTCTTCCAAGCGCCCTCTAATGACATCATTTAAAACTTGGCGGTTTATCTCAATCGGCGGGAACCCTTTCTCATCCTCCACCTTCACAATTCCCACTGAACTCGCCGGATCAGCCGAGGCATTCCCCTCCGCGATCTTCACCTTCTCCGCCTTCGCGAAGGGAATATGAGTCACGAGATGGATATCATTCGTCACATGATTCCCCCCCACCGGAACACAGCCAGAAGCGGCAATCGCCCCATCCAGAAAGAGGACATAATCAGTCGTTTCCCCGCCGATATCGATCACTAAGGCCCCATCCTCTTTACGCTCACGGTTTAAACAAATCTGAGCTGACGCCACTGGAGCGAAGACGATGTCATCCACATCTAGGGGGATCTCTCGCACACATTTTATACTATTCTGGATCCGAGTGCGGATCCCATGCACGATGTGATAATCCGCCTCTAAAGTCCGGCCTAGCAAGCCGTAAGGCACCGTAGAATGAGCCTGCCCATCTAAGGTGAAATGACGTGCTAAATGATGGAGATAAACATGATCACTAGGGATAGCGATGTCTCGGGCAATTTCCTTAGCCTCCTCTAAGTGACTACGGTCCACCTCTTGATCACCCTCTGGCAAACGGAATGTCCCCGTATTATTCACTCCTTTAATATGAGCCCCCGTGACTGATAAGAAGACGCTTTTAATGACCACATCACTCACGTCTTCTGCCTCTAAAAGAGCGGATTTCACACAGGCCCGCACCTGCTTGTAGTCAGCGATTTCTCCCTTCCGCACCCCAGCTGAACGGGTCTCCCCCATTCCTAAAATTTTGGCAGACTCATCCGCTTTAATTTCAGCCACCACCATGACTGTTTTGGTGGAACCGATTTCCAGACCAACATAGATATTAGAGCGAGCCATTTTTAAGAAAAGGAAGGGGGGTGACTTTAACGATAGTAAACTGGCACAAAGCGCCGTGGAATTAAATTAACTTGGGCCAAGCTCTTTCCCTGCTCATCAGCATGAGAAATAAGACGCGAAAGATTATCAAGTTGCCGGTCCTGCTCATAGTAGGACAAAGTGGCTGACACCCCACCAAGAGTTTTCGCTTCTAGTAAAATTTCATCTTTCACCACCACCCAGGCTAAGCCCTTACTTCCCTGTAATTTTTCTGCCGCACGGTTTACCAACTCCAGAGCATATCTTAGGCCCTTCTGTTTTAGGACTTCTCCTTTTACAATTTCTCCCGCTTCGGCAGTCTGAATCATAATCACCGGGAGATTTTCGGCATAATCCCAGAGTGTATTAGAGGCACAGGGAAAGACAAAGCCATCCGCATCTATCAAGTAACCCAGATCACGATCTCGCTCCCGGATGCCCAAGGAACGGCAAGCAACCCACGCGACTGGTTCGCGCTCCGTTACCTCCACTTTTAAAAGGCCGGGTAAACGGCGGCTCACCTTGGCCTCCGTAATTTCTGGAAGCTCTAAAAGTGAGTTCTTTAGCTGCTCAGTATCGACTGAAAAAATCGTCGCTGCGGGGTCTAGCCCCGTCTGCTCAACCAGTCGCTCATGGTCCAAGAAACTCGTGTCTTCCCCATACATCGTCTTCAAGGATACCTGCTGCACTAAGAATTCCTCATTCTCTAAAAAGAGTTTTTGCCAACCATAACTGAGCCCAAACCCCACTAAAAGCATGACCAGCATGGCGATCCCCAGTTTTAAAAAGCGGCTCCCAAATTTCAGGAAATCAAACATCAAGATCCTCGGAGAGCTGACTTTCAAAGCCAGCATCCGCTCCCGCGATTTACGCGTGCGTCTTGAG
>CALFVL010000072.1 GCA_937928425.1 uncultured Verrucomicrobiales bacterium | reverse complement strand
GAGAACTGCTAGAGTCGTCCCCTCCTCTTCGATAAAGTCCACGAAGCCCCCACTCGTAGTGAGAGCTAGGCTAGCTTGATCTCCGAATCCCATCCGCTGAATACTCTGGCGTAAAGAGGCCATTGCCGCACCTTCATTCTGGCCGACGATATGCAGATTACGAATTCCAGGAAGGGCCCGAGCGCGCTGTAAGATTTCATCTCGGTCTAAATCGCGGGTCACTCCGAAAATCGCGCGAAGAACGAGCTGTGAAGTATCGCCTGTGACCGCGGAAACTACGGCAGGAGTTGCCGCAGCAGGAGTTATTTGACCTGGAGCTGGCGTAATTTCACGAGTAACCGCCTGACGATCATCTGTGTTCGGAGGTAGGGCAGAAACTCGATTTTCTGCAGGGAGAACAAAATCACTACGCCCCGCAGACTCAGGTGCTGATGAGGATGTAGGAACTGAAGGCGTAGGTGCCGCGAATGGATCATTACGATTCGCACCAAGGTCCTGACTTTTAGGCATTGCCACAGGTGGAGGGGTCGGACTTGAGGGGCTAGCTACTTCAGGAGCGGCAAATCCCTCAGTCGGTTCAACCAAAGACGATTTCGAGGAAGGATTCGTGATCTCTCCATTGTCTTTGACAAGAGCGAAAGGTGAGTTCGAATTTCCAGACGCTGCCTTCTGCTCAGGTATAGGAGTCGCCGCAGCACCAAAAGGTGACGCTGCCCCAGATCCATTGGAATGAGAGGAACCATTTGCCCCAACTGGCTGAAAGGGACTGGAGGACGAACCATTACTCGGGCTGGCTGCAAAAGGACTTTTTGAATCTTGGAACATAACTATCGGGGGTTAATTAGTACGGTGAATTTTTGTTAAAATCGCTCTTAACGAGCTTCTTCAGGTGTCTTGAACACGCGATGACCTAAGCACAATAAAAATCTAAAAGCAATACTATTAGATGCTAAGTTTTCTTAACTTCCCTCTAATGGAGACCTTTTTTGCAGTGCTTAGGCGATCGACAAATAGAACCCCATTTAAATGGTCAACCTCGTGCTGAATCGCCCTTGCTAGGAGACCATCCGTTTCTACCACGACTGTCTGACCATCAAGCAGCTGAAGAGTTGCCTTAACCTCAGATGGACGTCGCACCTCGGCAGTAATGCCATCAATACTAAGACATCCCTCTGTCACAGCCTCTTTTTCTCCACACAGCTCGAGAACGGGGTTGATAAAAACCAAGGGCATCAGCTCCTCCAGAGCAACCTCTTCTCCATCCACCCGGAGATAAGTAATACACTCTGGATCATGAGAAACATCAACCACTGCCATCCTCAGATCTCGATCGACTTGCGGGGCAGCGAGTCCCACCCCTTGGGCAGAAATCATCGTCTCAATTAAATCCTCTCCGAACTGCCTTAACTCTTCAGTAAGTTCGGTGATCTTCCGGCACTTCCTCCGGAGGATAGGGTTTCCGTATTGAGTAATTTCTAGGATCATGGCGCAGACGGTTTTGAAGGGGCTTGTGGTTGATCCACTAAATAGTAAATCTCATTCTCATGGTATCCTGCATCTAATGCCGCGCTGTGACACTCCAGGATTGCCTGGAATGGGCAGTTCTTATCGACTCTTAAGGCTAATTTTAAACCAGCCCGTTTTTCAAGATTCGCAATCAGGTATTCCTTGATAAACCCATGCGGAATTTTCAGTCCGTCTAACTCGGAGCTTCCATCTGCCGCCAATGAGAGGGTGGACCGAGTCACTCCGCTTGACTTCACTGCTAAAGAGTGCGCAGAGGGTAGACTCACCTGAATCTCTGGCCGTGGGATTTTCTCAGTCAAGTCGTTCATCGTCACAATAAAAAAGAATAGTAAGGTGACGAGGATATCAATCAAGGGAACGATCGATACCGTGACAGGCTTTCGGTTGACGCGGTGGAATTCCACAAAATTAGAACACTTTAATGATTGCGATCACGGAAGAAAACATGCTGATGACAGGCTGACACCACCCGTCCGAGGAGAACTTCAAGACGGGCCGAAAAAAGCTCAATTTTCCGGCTAAAAACACTCTGCGTGATCACAGCCGGGACCGTGATCGCGATTCCTACAATCGTCGTACTCAGCGCGGTCGCAATTCCGGTTCGGATATTCTCCTTATCATCAAAGTCAGAGAAAGCGGTCACCAAACCACTTGCCGTCCCTAATAAACCCAGTAGTGGAGATATCGTAATAACCACTTCTAACACAGACATTCCCGCATTCATCCTTACCACCTCCTCCCGTGCGGACGACTGAACGGCTTCTTGCACCTCTCCCTGCGTGCGTCCTGCATTTCTAAGAGCCACAGTGCAAAGGCGCGCAAGTGCATTCCCTTCCTTAGCAAACTCCGTCTGCAAACCGCCCAAGGTTCCGGCCTCAAGATGTTCTTCAAAGCGCTCTACTTCCCTTCCTAGTTTTTCTGGAAGGATTTTAGACCGAGTCAAGCCGATCGTCTTCATCAAGACCACGGTCAATCCAGCTAAAGAACAAAGTCCCAGCAGAAACATAAAAAAACCACCTTGGCAAAAAAACTTCCAAGTCGTTTCAAGCGCTTCAGAGAATTCCATAAAGCTTGTCTAGTAATTCAGAGTGACCGTGAGTTCAAGCGCCTCGCCCTTCAACTCCTTAACGACCTCACTCGGCATTTTAGGAATAGCCAGAAGATCGACGAGCTCAATCACTCTCCCCCATTGATTATCAGAGGCTCCCACCCTCAGCACATGCTTCATATTCACCACCTGCCCCTTTAAATCTACCGAGAAAGAAAAAACGATCTGCCCAGGCGCATTCAGGCGCCGATGGCTCCTATTATCATTCTGCCACGCAGTCTCTAACTTACTCAGTAGAGATGCCTCATAACTCCCTAGAGGGGTATTCGCGACATTTAGCGATCCCTTACCCTTCGCATTAAAAACCCCTGCAACTCGCGTCTTAAGTGCCATTGTCTCGAACTCCTTCTCTTCGCTCTTCTCTTCTTCCAGCTCACCCTTTTCCTTACCAGTTTTTGGCCCCTTCAAAGTCTCTGACTTTTCCTGCTCCTCATCGATCACCTCATCCAATACCGCGAGAGTCTCCTCGAGAGAGGCCAGCTCCTCGGACTTCGCTTGCTCTACCGCCTCTGACTCTTCAGGCTCAATCTCCTCAGGGATCTCAGCTTGATCAAGTCGTCCCACTTCCGTCTCGGCTCGGCTCCCCTCTGAACCTCCTTTCCCCCCAGCTGAGAAATCCGAATTAAAAGCTTTTGGCGAACTCGTAGGATCATCTATTCCAGACAGAGCGGATAAGTGTGAAGCACCAGCGCTGGCTTCGTTATCACTCGTTGCGCTCGTATTGTGCTCACCGATGAGTTGAGTCTCCGCTAACACCTCAGCAGAAGCCTGATTTTCCCGAGTCTGTACAAATGCCGGCGTCTCGGGCAAGCTTACCACTTTTTCAAGCTTCACCTCCGCTTTCGATTCAGGCTTTGACTCCACCTCTGCCATCGCCCCCACCTCGTGAATAATGCGCATCTTAATCGCATCCTCTCTTTGCTCACTAGGCTCAGTCTGCGCGACTGGCCTTGCCGAAAGCAGATCGAACAAAAGGAGTAATACAAAGACAAAAAATACTCCCACGTGCGCCCCAGCCGCGATCAGCAGCGCAACGAGAAATTCGCGATGGGAAGTTCGAGCAGTCATAGCCTCTGAAAGAATCCCACCATAAAATAAGAAAAACGACAACACCTTAGGGAAGACCTCAGCCCCATCCCACGCACAGTCCCACATCCTCTCGCGATTTGGACTCAGTCCTCTCCTCACCCCCTCTCCTAAGTTTTAAAATCCCGTGACTGGAAAACCATCCACCCTAAAATAAACAAACTTATATTTAACCCCATTAAAATGACATAACTTTCGACGACCCGATCCCAAGGAACATTCTCCTGTAAAACATAGACCCAATTCGCCATCCGATACGTGATAAAGACATCCTTATGGCTCACCAAAAATGGAATATTTTGGAGCACAAAGTCGATAAAAAACACACTAAGTGCCATCACTGATGCCGCCGCCGGTTTGATCTTTAAGCAGGAAAAAAAGAACCCCAAAGACGTCACCACACACATACTCATCCCCATAAAACAAGCCCCCTGAAAAAGCCTCCAAAAGGCCTCATCACGATCTGGGTAAATGGCCAAAATATACATATCAGGATTCCAGATAAATAAGCCCCCTTCCGCTCCCATTGCTAACAACGACATTCCATACCCCGTCACTCCCACAAAGACAACAAAGGTCACCGTATAGATGATCACCGCAGCGTACTTCAACAATAAGACTCGCAAACGTGATATGGGTCGCGCCAACACCATCCTCATATTCCCATCCTCCGTCTCCTTCGCCACGATATCTCCCGAGACCAGCGCAAAGTAAATCGACCCCAATAAAAACATACTAAATCCCATGATCCAATAAGTCGCAGTGAGGGAAGATGATAGAAGATCCACCGGAACAAAATTCCGCTTCGCTAAAGCCTCGAATTGATCCCTCCCCACCTGCACCCAAAGACTCAAAAGAAGAGCCTCAAACACCAAGAAAACCACATACCCGATATAGGTCCGCTTCCGAGTGAAGAGCTTACGTAGCTCCCCTCCTAATTGTCTTAAAAAGATCATCGTAAATTGAGGCGACTATGCTCTAAATAAACATCCTCTAAAGAGCGGCGCAGTGGAGTCAGCTCACTCAGATTCACGCCTGCTGCCACCAGAGACTTCACCAGCTCAGGGACCGCCGTCTCCTCCGGGAAAATCCAGCGCCCGTCATGCTGTTGTTCACCATGGAAACAGCCTGCCACTTCTCCCAGCACCTCAGAAGGGCTCGCTACGATTCTCAGCGCAGGGCGATCATCTCGCAACTCATTCACCGCCCCTTCATAGACCAACTCCCCCTCCCTAATGATCGAAACCCGGTCACACATCTGCTCCACCTCCGAGAGGAGGTGGGAGTTAAATAACACAGTCATCCCCCGCTCCTCCCGAAGTCCAATGATGAAGTCGCGAAACCACTTAATTCCCTCCGGGTCCAAACCATCGGTAGGTTCATCTAAAAGTAAAATCTCAGGCTCTGGAAGTAAGGCCTGAGCTAGTGCCAACCGCTGTCTCATCCCATGACTGTATGTGGAAACCTGAGATCCGATCCGATCACTTAAGCCCACTCTCTCCACCATCTCCCGCGCTTTCCCCTCTTCAAACACCCCACTCAAGCCCACAAGAACTTTCAGATTTTCCCACCCACTCATATAATCGTAAAAGGCTGGTGCCTCAAAAATCGCCCCCACTTTCCGCAGGGCACGTCGCGGATCTCGCTGCACTGATATGCCATCGATCAAGACCTCACCGCCACCCGCTGCGACCATGCTCAGGATAATTCCTAAAGTGGTACTCTTGCCTGCCCCATTATGGCCTAAGAGTCCATAAATCTCCCCCCGTGAAACCTCAAAGGAAACACCCTTCAAAACCTCCTTCCCCCCAAATTTTTTTCTCAGTTTTCTAACGCTCAGCATCACTTAGAATCGACTTGGAAATCGGGGTCCTTTCCTGCTGAAAGATCCATAAATAAAAAATTAGTTCCATTCTCATCTCCATGGTAAGCCTCCTTATCATGAATCAGAGGAATCTGGGAATGATTTGCATCCATTCCGAACATTTCCACCCGACTCCTTCTCATCCCACTCGCATGATGGTTCCAGAAGTAACTACTCCCCGTCTTCTTAAAATCTTCATGATCCGCAGGACAGTGGAAATCCTCAGGCCCACCCACATAGGGAAGTAAGGCTTTTTCCAGAACACGCCTTCCTCCAGCCATCGACTTCCGGCCCATCTTTAAATCAGGGAAAAATCCCCCATGGTCACTTAGGTAGGTCTCCACAGCCACCCCCAATCCCCTCAACTGATTCACACAAGACGCTTGCTGTGCGCTCTCCCTAAAGCCGCCGATCACCGGAAAAGCCACCCCAGCGAGCGCCGCAATCAAGGCAACTGTGATCATCAATTCTACGACCGTGAATCCCTTCTTCATAAGCCACCTCCTCCCGGCCTCGCAAACCCCTGCACCACCTCACCCACCGCATCCATAAATGGCAGGAGAGACATTTTAGTCTCCGCAGAAGCCCCCTGATAGTAAGCCTTGAACCCCTTCTTAATGACCAAGTTCAGCACCTCAGGATCCTCCTCTTTTAATCTCGCTAGCGCCTCAGCCCCCTGACCATTCGTCATATCTCTCACCGAGCGCTGTACCATCTGCTTCCGTTCGTCTGCGTCCATCTGGTCGAAGGATTCCATCAACCGCTCCGCGCTTTTATTGAAACTTACCTTGATAAAATGAAGCTTCTCCTCACGACTAAGACGGAAAAATAGCTCGAAGAGATCACCCTGCTCATCGAGCACCTTCCTCTGGCGGAGATCCAAGCGCGCCAGGACCTCGCCCACCTCGTCTAAATGTGCCAAGCGCGCCTCTTTTCTCTCCGGCGAGAAGGCGGATAAATCCCCCTCAGACCAGTCCTCGAACTCACCCTCCTCAATCATCTCCACCACCTTCTCAGGAGTTGCTTTCCTCTCGCCACTCCAGCTTGCAGCGGCCCACACCACAGTCCAGACCAAGCCCAGCACTATGGCCCCACGTAATAGAATCGTCCCATTCATCTTGCCGCCAGCCTAACCCTTTTTACCGGAGCCGCAAATTGTGATCACCACTATCCCTCCAGCTCCCTCATTTTTCTTAGCGGCGGAAAGCAGCCTTCATCTCCGAAACGCTCGTCACCCTTAAGAAAAGCACCCCGATTCCATAAATCGTCGTGCCGAATCCCACTAGGACTGCCGTCGCCAGAGCCTTTAGTAAAAAACCACTCCCTAACCAGCCGCTCATCAAGGACTTCGCTGCATACAGCCCCACTGCCATCATCACACTCGCGATAAGCATGCCTCCGAGTCGACGCCAGTTCTCCCTCTCAAGAGTCACAAATCCTCGCAGACCCACCCAGAGTAAAACCACATTCACCCAAGCTGCAATGGAGGTCGCAATCGCAATCCCCACATGCCCATAAAAAGGAAAAAGAAGTAAACTGAAAACAATGTTCACCAACACCGTTACTCCCGCCATCATCATCGGTGACTTGGTATTCTCGCGGGCGAAGTAACCAGGTTGCAGAACTTTAATAAGCACATAACCTGGGAGCCCTAGGGCAAAGGCTGCCAAAGCACGCCCCGTTTGGGTAGAATCTGATGCCGTGAAAGTTCCATGTTCAAAAATCAGCGAAATCACCTCACGAGGGATTACCATGAGCGCTATTGCGGCCGGCACCGTAATAATCATGGCCAGCTCCAGCCCGCTCACCATCGTCGCCTTTGCCTCCTTCTCCTTATCTGAATTTAACAAGCGGGTCATCTCCGGTAAGAGCACCATCCCAAAGGCGATCCCGATCATGCCTAAGGGCAATTGGTAAATCCGATCCGCAAAGTATAGGAAAGAAATCGCCCCCTGCTGGAATGATGCCACCACCCCTCCCACCAGTAGATTAATCTGCTGAATCCCAGCCGCCACCACTCCTGGCCCCATCAAGACTAACAATCTCTTAATCCCTGGATCCAAAACCGGTTTTCTGAGCGCAACCGCAAGTCCCATTCGCCGGCACACCCACCACAGGACACCTAATTGTAAAAAGCCAGCCAGCGCTACACAGGCCGCCAATGCCACCCCCTTCCACTCCACAAACTGCACCACCGAAAACAGGCCCACCAGAAAAACCACATTTAGTAAGACCGGAGAAAAAGCCGGCGCTGCGAATTTTTTCAGCGTTGTCAGAACTCCACTCAAATGAGCCACCAGCGCCATACACAGGAGATAGATAAAGGTAATTTGAGACAACTTTACGGTCAGGTCATAAGCTCCAGGATCATTATTATACACCTGTAAGCTCCCCGCACCACGGGCGGTCCCTTCCACCACCGAGAAATCGTGATCCGCTGGTAAGGGGACTCGTAACAGGCCAGAACTGGGAATCACCCAGTCCCCCTCCTTAAAAAGGGCCTCCCGCGCTGCCGCAATTTTCTCAGCCTTCACCACCTCCCCATCATTACCAGAGAACACTCCCTCGCTTCCTCGGCTCAGACCCTGATCGATCACCGACTGTAAACTCACCTGCTCACCCACCGCCTGCACCTCTCCTCCGAACACCTCGCCAAGGACCTTAAAAAAGGATGGATCGCCCTTTCCTGTCAGCCTGAGATTTTCAAATTCCACCACTCCATCTGTCTGAAAATAGACAGCCTTAGCTCCCCGTAGCGGCACTCGGAACTCCGTCGACTCCTTTGCAAGAACCTCATCCACCTTCGGCAAAAAACCCGGAACCACCACCAACATTAAAGCCGCCATCAAGGGGATCGCCAATAGAGTCAAAATCCCCAGAACATAGAACAACACCGAAAAAGCATTGTTGGCAAAATTCATCGCCGCATTGCGTCCATCCTTCGCCACTCGCTTCCCAAAAAGCGGGACAAAAGCAGAATTAAAAGCACCTTCGCCGAAGATTCGGCGGAACATATTGGGAAAACGAAAGGCCGCGAAAAACGCATCAGCCACCACTCCAGTCCCCACAAAACGAGCGATCATGACATCGCGCGCCACCCCCAAAACCCGGCTCATCAAGGTGAAACCAGAAATTGTCATTAACGAACGAAGCATAGGTAGAAAGAATGAGCCGAGAGACCCAGAAGCTCAAGCAAGGCTTCACCAAAAACGCCACCAGCGTCGCTGACCGGGAGCCTTTCTTTGATACTCACCATCCCCCACGCTCAGAACTTCCACCCGCACGCGCGCCAGTCCATCCTCTTTAAAGCCCAATTTAGAAGCTGCTCGAGGAGTGACATCGATAATTCTCCCCTCAATAAAAGGCCCCCGGTCATTCAGTCTCATTTTAAGAGACTTCCCATTCTCAAGATTCGTCACCCTCACTCGGCTCGGAATTGGCAGCGTCTTATGCGCTCCTGAGATATCAAAGCGCCCCACCTTCTCTCCCAGAGAAGTGTTCCCACGAATGAGCCCGAATAGGCGGCTCTCATCATACCAAGAGGCGATCCCTTCTTCAGCATAGTATAAGGCATCATCCAGAGACATCGGCTCATAGCGCTCACCACGGATGCTATAAGCCCGCGTCTGGTAGCCATCATAACTCGCAGGGCCACATGAGTGAAGAAGTGGGCACAGCAGAAGCCAGATTAGGCTTAAAAATCCCACACTCCTCATTCCCACCTACTTAGGAGACCCCATCCCGGGCGATCACCTGAGGAAGAGTTCTAGCCACTTTTTCCTTTAGACCTTTCCCTACTTGAAATTTCACCACAGCACGATCAGGAATTGGAATCGTCTTATCTGGATTCTTGGGATTACGGCCAGGACGACCTTTCGCAACCTTGGTCTCAAAAGTCCCGAAATCCCGCACTACCACATTATTCGCCTCTGCCAACTCACGCGTCACAATTTCTAAAACTGTGTGAAACATCTTAGAAGACAGAGCCTGCGTAACACCGAGGCGATCACTCACCTCCTGAATAATTTCTTTTTTTGTAAAGTTTGCCATTGGGGTGAGGAAATTTAGGCCCTGCTTCACTCCCCTGTCAAAAAAATTCCATTTAATTTGATAGATTTTTCAAAAGCTAAAAAAAGAGAAATGATCACCAAAAACAAAGAAAGGCACTTCTGCCCAAAATTCAGAAAACCTCCACCCCCCGAAATAACCCTCAAAACCCGCTAAACGCTTTCGGAAAACCGATTAGAAAAAAAGATCAGCCTAGAAAAAGGGCCTTAGACGGAAATGACTCCACTTTTATTCACGGAAAAATCAGAATAATTCATATAATAAAAAACCCGTATTTAAGAGCTCTTCCCTATGTATTTTTTATAGTCTAAAATCACTCAAATTCAAATGTCTTTTTGACAAGGCAGTTCACATTCACCGCCTCCCACTCTAGACTCCTTCCCGCTCATGGAAAAACCCACGGCCAGACGCCACCCATTGAAAAATGTCAGAGCTTTTAGGACGACCTTACTCACATGGTTTAAAGATAACGCCCAGAATTACCCTTGGCGTGAAACCACTGATCCATGGGCTATTCTCGTCTCTGAAATCATGCTCCAGCAGACGACTGTCGCCGCCGTCATCGCCAACCGGCGCTTCGAAAAATTCCTGGAGCAATTTCCTGATATCCAAAGCATCGCCACGGCCTCCGAGAGCGAGATCCTACGCGCCTGGGAGGGTCTCGGGTATTACAATCGGGTTCGTAATCTCCAGCGCTGCGCTCAGGCCATCATAAAAGACTTCGACCACCACTTCCCTAGCGAGGCCGGTCAACTCATCACACTCCCTGGAATTGGCAAATACACGGCAGGCGCCGTGAGTAGCTTCGCATTTAATAAAGCTGCGCCCATCGTGGACGCGAATATCGCCCGCGTCATCTCTCGCCTTTTCCAGATCACCATGGCCATCGACTCGAACGCAGGCCAAAAGATCATTTGGGCGAAGGCCGAGCAACTCCTCGAAAAAAAATCACCTCGCAGTTTTAACTCCGCCCTCATGGAACTTGGGCAAAAAATATGCAGCGCCCGCCTGCCCTCTTGCCATCGCTGCCCAGTCAAGGACTTTTGCCAGTGCCATGACCCCGAAGCACTGCCTACCAAAAAGCCCCGTAAAGCCTTCGAGCTTATTACCGAACACGCCCTTCTCTCGCTCCAGAACGAAAAAATCCTCCTCTCACAGGGCACTGACACACGGCGTAAAGGCCTCTGGAAACTGCCCCTACGTAGCGTAGAAGAATGCGCCCACCTCACCCCGCTCCTCACTCGCCAATACCAAATCACTCATCATAAAGTCACTCTTCACCTCTACCGCCACGAAGTTAAAGAAATCCAAGAACGCGAAAGCTATCACCCCTTTTCTAAACTTCAGGAACTCCCGATCGCTACCCCGATCCGAAAGATCTTAAATGATCTAACACTGTAACGAGTCAACTTCACAAAGGAGGTCTTTTGAAAAAAAGATCATCCTTGGAAGTGGTAACGCAGGGCTGCCAACATCCAAAAAACTGCAGTTTCACTCCGCAGCACCAAATCGCCCAAATCCACCGGAGCAAAACCGGCATCCATGATCCGCTCGTATTCGTTGGAAGAAAAATCCCCTTCAGGCCCCACCATGATCGAGACCCTCTCTGGGAAATCAATCTGGTCTAAGAGAGCCTTAAAAGCCCGTGACTCTTCTCTCAGGGCCCCCACAAAACGGGCTTCCCCACCCTCTAAAGCTGCCAAATATGACCCCACATCTCTCGGCAAAGCCACCTCAGGTAAGACATTCTGCCCACATTGCTTACACGCTTCTAGAGCCACCCGCTGCCACTTCTCGCGCTTCGCCTCTCCCTCATTCCCCTTAAAACGCACATTGCCCTGCTCACTGATGAGGGGCTGGATCCTTGTGACCCCCATCTCTACCGCCTTCTGTAAAATAAGCTCAAAGGTCTTCCCCTTCGGAACACCCACCGCAATTTCTATCTGCGGACTGAGACCTTTCACAACGCGCTCCTCTAGCAAGACCAGACCCACTTCATTCTTAGAAAGCTCCGAGATTTCAGCCTGCCCCTCACGTCCCCGCCCGTCAAAGATGAGAACCCTGTCCCCCGCCTGCTTCCGCATCACACGGCCGCAGTGATGAGCCTCCGCTCCAGTCAGCGCGAGATTCCCCTCCCACTGATCCGGCGCCAAAAAGAAACGGTCCATGCGGCAGCCTAACTGTCAAAGAAACGCTTCGCCTTCTCGAAGAACGACTCCTGCACTGGGGAATTCTTCTCTCCGATAGACTCCGTAAAGGCTTTTAATTTCTCCTTCTGCTCAGAACTCAGCTTCGTCGGAACCTCTACCTGAACTTCCACATGGAGATCACCCTTCCCTCGGCCGTTTAAAACAGACATCCCACGGTCTCGCAGGCGGAAGGTCGTCCCCCCTTGAGTTCCAGCAGGCACCTTCATCGTCGCACTACCGGTGAGAGTTGGCACTTCCAATTCACCACCCAGCGCCGCTGTTGAGAATGGTAAGGGAACTTCGCAGAAGAGATCTTCGCCATCGCGCTGGAAGACATCATGCTCGCGCAGGTGTAAAAAGACATAAAGATCACCTGCTGGTCCACCACGCATTCCAGCGTCTCCCTTACCGGTTGAACGCAGGCGCGTCCCATCATCCACTCCGGCAGGAATACGGATACTCACCCTCTCTGGCGCTTGCTTACGTCCATCGCCACCACAGTTCCCACAGGGATCAGAAACCACCTGTCCGGCGCCACGGCACTCAGGGCAAGTCACTTGCTGGACGAAGATTCCGCGTTGCTGGCCCACCACTCCACGGCCACCACAGGTGGAACAAGCCTTCGCTCCACCCCCCCCTGATTTAGAACCAGAGCCTGAGCAGGTTCCACATCCCGCATACTTCTCGATCTCTAACTCCTTTTCCACTCCCTCCGCAGCCTCCTCTAAAGTGATTTCTAGATCATACCTGAGATCACTCCCACGCTTTTTACCAGAAGGGTCTCTGCGCCTTCCCCCTCCACCTCCGAAGAGATCATCGAACATACTTCCTCCTCCACCTCCCCCGAAGACCTGACTAAAAATATCAGAAGGATCATGGAAACCACCACGACCTCCACCTCCCCCACCGCTCTTAAAGGCCGCATGTCCATAGCGGTCATAAGCGGCCCGTTTCTCATCATCACTCACCACCTCATAAGCCTCACCCAGCTCTTTAAACTTCGCCTCAGCCTCGGGATCATCCGGGTTCTGATCCGGGTGATGCTTCATCGCCAGCTTACGATAAGCCTTCTTAATGTCCCGCTGGTCCGCATCACGCGCCACCCCTAGGACTTCATAATAGTCACGCTCAGCCATTACTCAGCACCCTCCTCGTTTGCTCCAGTTTCTTCCGCCTCTTCTTCAGGACCTTTTGCGACGATCACGGCCGCCGCACGTAACAAGCGATCATGAAGTAAGTAACCCTTCCTTTTCACAAAAAGAATCTCCCCGGCATCTGCTCCCTCCTTCACCTCCTCAGCCACCGCTTCGTGGAAATTTGGATCAAAGACTCCCTCGGCAGCCACCTCCTTCACCCCCTGTGAGCTGAGGAAATCCTCCATCTGCCCTTTCACCATCGCCATTCCCTTATAAATCATCGAGTCCTGCTCCTGCTCTGCCATCTGCAGACCCATTGCAAAGTTATCGAACACCGGCAGCAACTCCTCGATCAGCCCCCCCCGCGCAAAGCGTAAATCATCAGAACGCTCACGTGCCATCCGCTTCCGGTAATTGTCTAGATCTGCCGCTGCCCGGATCGCCGCTTCCTTCCACTTCAGTGCCTCAGCCTCAGGGCTCAGCTTCTCTTCTTCCACTTCCCCCTGATCCTCAGCTTCCACCTGATCGACAGCCTCTCCAGTCGCTGGGATTTCTTCCTCCACGACTTCAGTTTCCTGATCGTTTTCTTGCATGGCGGGAAACAATACCCTCCCTCGCTCAATGTCAACTCGCGGATTCAGGATAAGCGAGACCCACCCCTCATCCTCCGCCCCATCGCTTAGGCACTGCTCTGCTCAACTCGGGCAGCTTTGATTCCAAAAAACCACCTCTCAGGAAAGCACCTCCCTAGGATAAAGGAGCGAGCTGGATCGTCACCCGCCGATTTGCCTGACGCCCAGAAGCGGTATTATTACTAGCAATCGGCGCATCTGGTCCCTGTCCCGTCACCCGGAAGCGGGCTGAATTCACCTTACGATTTTGCAGATAACCTGCGACACTATTGGCCCGTGACTGTGAGAGACCGTAATTATAATCCCTCTGACCTACGCTATCCGTGTGCCCCACGATATCGACCAAAGTTGACTCATACTTATTTAACACCTTAGCGACTGAATCTAAAGTCGGGTAAAACTCGCCCGTGATCGAGGAACTCCCGGTGGAAAAAGTCACATCACCCGGCATGACCAGCGCGATCTGGTTCCCTTGACGGCTGATTCGCACTCCAGTCCCCTCTAACTCGCGTCTCAGCTCCGCCTCCTGCCGGTCCATATAAGCCCCTATTCCTCCTCCTGCTAGGATCCCGATCCCCGCCCCCACTAATGCTTTCTGGCGCCTATCCGTACTCCCACTCCCGCTCAGTGAGCCGATCCCTGCCCCCACCAGTCCACCAATCACTGAGCCAGTCAGCGCCTTAGAACGCTGAGCCTCACCAGTGTAAGGATTCGCAGTCTGGCATGAATTTAAAACCAGACTAACAAGCGCAACGAGAGCAACGGGACGTAAAGAAATTTTCATATGCAATGAGACTAATGGAATCTTTCTTTAATTCACCTAAAATAATTCCTCATTTTTATTTTCACCCTCTACTGCCTACCATCTCCACCATGGCCAGCGCCCTTCCTAACCCCCAAGGTGAAGTCTTCACCCTAAGCGAAGAACTCCTCTCCCATGCTCTCCAAGCCTCTCGCCACAGTGAGCGCCGCCGCATCATCCAGCCCATTCAGCGCGATCAGTCCGCCAGAGTCCAACGCCTCCTAAACTGCCTGCAACCCCTCACCTACATCCGCCCACACTGCCACCCCCATCCCCATGCCAGCGAGACCATCTGCCTTCTCAGTGGCTCCCTTGAAGTCCTCATCTTTAGCACAGACGGGGGGATCACCTCACGCCACCTCCTTTCCGTAAAATCTCCCCTCATCGACCTCCAGCCTGGGGTCTGGCACGGTATGATTGTTAAAGAACCAGACACCGTCATCCTCGAAGTAAAACAAGGCCCCTACCAAGCCAGCACCGATAAAAAATTCGCAGCATGGGCCCCTCCTGAAGATTCCCCTCAGGCCGCGCAGTACCTTGCTCAGCTTTAATAAGGGAGATGCTTCCGCCGGTTTGCTAACCAAACGCACTGATAAGGAGCTAAGCGTAACTCCTCTTCCCCAGCCCCTAGCTCATACCCACTAATCAGGTCGATCCAGTCCTCAGTCGCTACCAAGTTCACACTCGTCAGAGGCACCCTCACCTCCTCACCTGACACATTATGGAGGCAGAAAATATTCTGTTGCCGATCTGTCGACTGACGCCAGAACGCAAAGACCTGCTCTCCCAGCTGCAAAGTAAACTGAGTGGCATTCGGGTGAAACGCCGCCTGCTGTTTCCGTAAACGGATTAACTTCAGTAGGCCATTCAGCACACGCGCATGAGATGACCCCTCATCTTTTAACCTCGCTTCTAAGTCCTCAGCATCCCACTGGTAGCGATTAATTCGCCGATTAATTCCTGACTCCTCCACCCCCTTCACATCATTCCGCGTTCCTAATAAACTCTGGATATAAAACGCCGGCACCCCCTCTAGACCTAACAGAACCGTATGGGCACAGAGAAATTTCTCCTCCGTTTCCAAAGCATCAAACAAGCTGATATTCATCTCATAAGGCCTCCTGCTCCCATCAGGCAGAGTCCTCTCAGAAATTAGCCCACCATTCTCCCTCATCCTCTCGACTAAGCCCGTAATCTCCTCAGAGCTTAAGAGCCCCTCCGCCGGCCTCAGCCCGATCCCATCATGCGACGCGATGAAATTAAAATACATCGTCCCCGGCTGCGCAGGTGGCATCCCCATCAACCACTGCACTAAACAGCGGCAATTCCCATAAGTCAGCGCATAGATTAATAAGGGCGGGAGCGAGAAATTATAAATCCCATGCGCCTCATTACGGTTCCCGAAGTAGGACAAATTTTCCGCATTCGGGATATTCGTCTCCGTAATAATCACCGCATCAGGCTTCACATGCTCGATTAAAGTGCGGAACAGCCTCACCAACTCATGCGTTTGAGGCAGATTCACGCAGGGCGTCCCCAGCTCCTTCCACACGAAAGCCACCGCATCCAGCCGGAACACCCCCACCCCGTGATCCAAGTGCTCACGGATCACCTTCACCACCTCCACCAAAAGATCCGGCTCCTTAAAATTCAGGTCGATCTGATCATGCCCAAAGGTGCACCACACCTGCTTCACCCCCGCAGAGGTCTCCGTCACCCTTAATAAATCACTCGTCCTTGGCCGCACCACCTCGCTCAAGTCATCCTCCAGAGAGCCTTCTACAAAAAACCTCCGTCCGGGCTCCTCATTTTTTTGGAACTGTTGAAACCACACGTGCTCTGAGGAACAATGATTCACCACTAAATCAGACATCACTCGATAATCCTGCGACAGATTCTCCAAATCTGACCAATCCCCTAAATCAGGATGAACACTCAAATAATCAGACACCGCGAAACCATCATCCGACGTCCAAGGAAAATACGGCAGAACATGCACGATTGATACGGCATCCCCCAGCCACCTGCGCACAAAACTCCCCAACTCTTGCAAAGGAGCATTCTCTCCTGAGCGGATACTATCCCCATAAGTAATCAGAGCCACATCCCTCTCAGACCAATGGTTCGAAAAAGCCACCGGCTCAAAAAACGCCTCCCTGATCTTCATCGCATCAATCAAGCGCCCCCCCAGCTCCTCATAATCACCCTCCCCATAAATCACCGCAAGATGAGCCTCTATTTTCCGGACTAACTGCTCGAGTGGACTCATCGCTTATGAAAAATCTTTGTGATCTGCCTCCACCGCCTTCACCAGACGTTCGTAAATGTCAGGGATCGCACTACGCACCCTAGACCAGCTGGGAATAAATGGCTTCTCGTGAGGGGAATTTAAAAAAATCTTCCCCGCCGAGATGATATTTTCCGCAAAGAGCTCCACCGCCTCCTCCTCCTTATGCACATCCAGATCCAGACCATTCATAATCGCATCATTCTTATACCGCTCCACGAAATCCAGCGCATTGCGGAAGTAGGAAGCCTTTAAAGTCCGGAACATCTCCTCACTAAACACATGGCCCATCACCGCCATCTTACGGAACAGAAGCTTACAGATATCAATCGACATCTTAGATAAACCACGCGCCTGATCATCTAATGAAATATCCTGATGCTTGTGGTCATACACCTCCGCTATATCCACCTGACACAGCTTATTATTAGAATAATTACGGAACATCTCCGAGAGAGTCCCCATCTCCAGCCCCCAATCACTCGGCATCCGGATATCAGGAATCACCCCTTTTCTGAATGAAAACTCCCCCGCCAGTGGATAACGGAAACCATCTAAGTACGTCAGATATTCGCTCTCTCCAGTCACCTGCTCTAGAGAACGGATCAAAGGCGTCACCAATAAGCGGGTCACCCGCCCATTTAAGCTCCCATTCGCGATCCGTGGATAATAACCCTTCGCGAACTGATAACTAAACTGCGGATTCGCCGTCGGATAAATTAAGCGGGCCAGCAAGGAACGATCATAAGTGACAATATCACAATCATGCAGCGCGATCGCCTCCGCACGATCAGTCGCCAACATATACCCTAGACAATACCACACATTACGCCCCTTCCCCTCCTCCTCAGGTGCTAAACCCTGCTTCTGCAACTCCGCATCTAAGGCCCGTAAACGCGGCCCATCATTCCATAAAACTCGGTGATGTTGAGGCAGCTCACCGAAGAACCTAAGAGCCTCCCGATACTGCTCCTCACTCGCACGATCCAGACCGATGACGATTTGGTCTAAGTACGGCACCTGCTTAACTTCTGCCAAAATCTTAGGCATCGCATCCGTCTCCAGCTCTGAGAAAAGAGAAGGAAGAAGTAAACCCATCGGCCGCTCCTTGGAGAACTTTAACAACTCAGCCTCCAGCTCCTCTAGTGGTCTTCGTGTTAAATTATGAAGGGTAGCGATCGAGCCGCCTTGGTGAAAATCAGCCATGGTTTTGTTGTAATTTTGGGACGTTTAATTGATCGAGAATTTTTGTCATCATCTCGGCCCACCCGCGTGGACCAGTCTCGCTACTGCGTAGCATCCCCTCAGCCTCCAGCATAAAGCCATCACCCGCCGCAATCACCACCCCGATGTCCGCCTCTTCCAGCATCGCCAGATCATTTTGCCGATCGCCCAGCGCAATAATCGCCACCTCTTCCTCCCTAAAATAACCCAGCGGCTTCCCCTTATCAGTCTTCCCTAAGACGTGCAGAAAACGCCCCCCTCTCAGCGTCATTAGGCCACGCTGCTCTATTAAATCACAAAACTCCTCCTCCTTCTCAGGACTATCCTGCCAGAGTAAAGGCTCACTAAAATGTCGATCCGCAGAACGCTCTGCCGACTGCCGGCCTAGCCCCGTCCACTCCATAATCTCCGTAAGCGTCGCATCAGAATACCCCTTAAACTTAAAAAGAGCCTTCAATGGCTTCAGAAGCTCTAGAACCTCAGACCGTGGCTTACCAAACACCTTCACCTTCTCCCCATCATAAATTGCAGACCCATTCTCCACCACAAAAGGAGCCTCATTACCGAACTCCCCCCGCATCGCCAGCCACTCCGCCCGCGTCTTACTCGTATTCACCACCAGCGGGATTCCATTCTCATCCATCCGGTCTAAGATCGGCAAGACAGGCTCAAAGGAATAATCATCATGATCGAGCAAGGTCCCATCCAGATCACTCACCACTAATAACGATAAACTCCCTTCGCTCATTTTCCCTACTCTAGCGGATTCCGTGCCAAATCCCGATTCCAAAAAACCCCGATTTCCAAATTTCCCAAAACCCCCAAAGCCCCCTAAGCTCCCCCCATGCCAGAACTCGCTGAAGTAGAACTCGCCCGTCGCCAGTGGGCCGCCCACCACGGGCATCCCATCACCTCCATCGACACCCACCCTAAGGCCCGTATCTACCGCGACTGCCCCGCCCCAGCCCTCCAGATCCTTAAAGGGAAAAAACTCCTCTCCTCGAAGGCCCACGGAAAGCGCATGCTCTTCACCTTCACCCCCACTCTCCATCTAGAAGTCCACCTCGGTATGTCTGGTAAACTCTCCACCGCACCCGCTGACCACCCAGCCCATAAGCATGATCACCTCATCCTACGCTCTCACGGCCACGCAGACGCCGCCCTCATCTTTAATGACTACCGTATGTTCGGCCGCGTCATGCTCCACGACTGTAAAGACCCCTGGGCCCAGCTCCCCCCCCAACCACAGGACTCCAAATTCACCCTCACCCATGTCCGTAAACTTATAGAACGACACCCTAAAAAACCCCTCAAAGCCCTCCTCCTCGACCAAAACGCCTGCCCCGGCATCGGAAACTGGATGGCCGATGAAATCTGCTGGCGTCTCCGCCTCCACCCCGCCACCCCCAGCGCCCAACTCTCACCTCAAAACCTCCGTAAAGAAATCCGCTTCGTCACCCTCGGCGCCCTAAAACACGTCGCCGAAAAAAACACCACAGCCTCCGCAGACGGCTTCGCCCCCGGCAGCTACGTCACCCACGTCCCGCCGAAAAACTGGCTCTTCCAACACCGCTGGAAAAAAGGCGGAAACTGCCCTAAGTGCACAGGAAGCCTCGCCCGCGACCGCATCGCCACACGC
>CALFVL010000071.1 GCA_937928425.1 uncultured Verrucomicrobiales bacterium | reverse complement strand
GGTCGTTTCATTAGATGCTGAGGGAGCCTTATGAGTGGCGCAGATAGGGACTTATTTTTTTTTGAACAAAGCCTCTGGTCATGCTAACCCGTCGCTCTTCCTGACACTATCATGGCTGAATTATTTGGAACCGATGGCATTCGCGGCACGGCGAATCACTACCCCATTACCCCTGAGGTCGCGCTGCGTATCGGCCGGGCGATCACCCGCGTGCTGAAGGCCCAGAACGGAGGGAAGCATAGGGTCATCATCGGTAAGGACACCCGCGTCTCCGGTGCCATGCTAGAAAGTGCGCTCAGCTCTGGTCTCATCAGTGAGGGGGCTGAGGTTCTTCTGGCAGGAGCCATCCCGACTCCGGCGGTGGCTCACCTGACGCAGAGCATGGCCTGTGATGCTGGCATCATGCTCACGGCCTCTCATAACCCCTTCGCCGATAATGGGATTAAGATTTTCGGGCCTGATGGCTTTAAGCTGAACGATGCCCTCGAGGAGGAGGTCGAAAAGATCATCCTCGCCGAGGAATTACCTTCTCTAGCGGTCGCCCAGCTTGGCCGGGTGACTCCTCTCCATGACGCCACAGCACGCTATATGGAATTTGCCAAATCAGCCATCGCAGGGAAAAAGCTCCACGGTCTCAAGGTCGTCATCGACTGTGCCCACGGTGCAGGCCACCTCGCAGGCCCCATGATTTTAGAAGAACTGGGTGCCGAGGTGATCCCACTCGGTAATTCACCAGACGGCTATAATATCAATGAGGGCTACGGTTCCTTACACCCTGAGAAGGCGGCCGCCCTCGTGCGCGAAAAGGGTGCTGACCTAGGGATCTGCCTAGATGGTGATGCTGACCGCGTGATCTTCATAGATGGGCAGGGCGAGGCGATCAGCGGGGACCGGGTGCTCTGCCTCAGTGCCATCGCCCTGAAAGAAATGGGCCGCCTAAAGAATGACACTCTCGTCACCACCGTGATGAGTAATCTAGGGCTGCGTGATGCCCTTTCCCAGCACGGCATCACGGTCGAACAGACTAAGGTGGGCGACCGCCACGTCTTAGAGCGTATGCGCAGTGGAGGCTTTAACTTCGGTGGGGAAAATTCCGGCCATCTCATCTTCTCTGACTTCGCGACCACTGGTGACGGCATCGTCAGTGCCCTGATCCTACTCTCTGTGATGAAGGAATCCGGCAGAACTTTTGCCGATCTCGCCCAGTGCATGGACGAGTATCCTTCTGAACTTGTCGCGATCGCCGTGAAAGAAAAACCGCCACTCCACAGTGTTCCCGCCATTAAGAAGGCGATGGATGCCGCAGAAAATGACCTCGGCGAGAACGGGCGTATCTTAGTCCGCTACTCGGGCACCGAGAAAAAACTACGCATCCTCGTAGAGGCGAAGGACGCCCAAGCAGCCCAATCTCACTGCGACGCGATCACCCGTGCCGCGCAATCAAGCATTGCCTAAAAACGAGCTTTGGCGATAACAGGAGAAGTCATTTCTTCAGCACCATGTCACTCTGGCCCCTTTCCTCAGATAAAACTCAGCTCTATCTTGCTGGGCGCACCCTCGCCGAGTGGGAAGAACTCCTTGGAAAAACCCTCCCCCTGACCCACCCATGGGATCTGCTGGATCTGAATGCTGAGCTCATCGCCAGCATCTCTGAGTGGCCCGGGCATCCTGCCATCCAGCTAGGTGAAGAGGCTAAGGTCATCGTCGGTGAAGGCTCCCGCATCCTTCCCGGGGTCTTCATAGAAGGGTCCATCATCATCGGAAAAAACTGTAAAATTGGGCCAAATTGCTACCTGCGTGGCTCCACCTCGATAGGCGATGACTGCCACGTAGGGCAGGCCGTGGAGATCAAGAACTCCATTCTCGCGCAGGGGGCATCCGTAGGGCATCTCAGTTATGTGGGAGACTCTTACATCGGCATCCGCGCGAACCTCGGCGCAGGCACCATCACCTCTAACCTCCGCCACGATGGCTCCAACCACCGCTCAGAAGTGAGTGGCCAGCTCGTGGATACAGGCCGCCGTAAGCTGGGCAGCATCATCGGAGATGGCGTCCACACCGGGATTAACACCTCCCTCTATCCGGGACGGAAACTCGGCCCCGGAAGTTCTACGCTCCCCGGGGCGATCATTTCAAAAGACCTTCACTCAGAATCACCTTAACCCCCTAAATACTTTATCTTATCATGTGCGGAATCGTAGCATACTCAGGCTCTAGACCAGCCCTCCCCGTCCTCCTCTCCGGCCTAAAGCGCCTCGAATACCGTGGCTATGACTCTGCGGGCATCGCAGTGGCCACCTCAGAGGACATCGCCATTTGTAAGGCCAAGGGGAAAGTCTCTGAACTCGTCAAACTCCTCGGCGAGGATTCTCCCTTAGAGAGTTCCACCACGGGCATCGCCCACACTCGTTGGGCCACCCACGGGCCACCCACTCAGGAAAATGCTCACCCTCATGCTGGAGGGAAAAATGGCATCGCCCTCGTCCATAATGGGATCATTGAAAACCACCGCTCCCTGCGTGATAAACTGAGCGCGGAAGGATACACCTTTCTTTCTGAGACTGATACCGAGGTCCTAGCGCACCTCGTAGATTCTCTCTATGAGGGAAATCTCACCACCGCCGTGATCGCCGCATTGAAGGAAGTCGAGGGCACCTTTGGCATCGCCGCGATGGCCCACGCGGAGCCGGGCACCCTCGTCGTGGCCCGCCGTGGCTCCCCGATTGTCCTCGGAATGGGAGATAAAGAAACCATCGTCGCCTCAGACGCCTCCGCCATTATCAAGCACACCCGCCAAGCGATTTACTTAGATGATAACGACATCGCCACCATCAATGGAAGCGAGCTAGACATCCGCACTCTGGACTCTGGCAGCGTCACTCGTGAGGCCTCCGAGATCGACTGGTCATCTGACGCCGCCGAAAAAGGAGGATATGAGCACTACATGCTCAAGGAAATCTTCGAGCAGCCCGAAGCGATTAATAACTCCATCCGGGGCCGCCTAGACCATGAGCGCGGAAACGCTCTCCTCTCTGGGCTGAATCTCTCACCACGCGAACTCGCAGACCTGCACCGTGTCCTCATCGTAGGCTGCGGCACCTCCATGAATGCGGGCCTCGTCGGGGAATACGCCATTGAGGACTTCGCTGGAGTGCTCGGAGAAGTCGAGCAAGCTGCCGAGTTCCGCTACCGTAATCCCATCGTCAATCCCTCAGACCTCGTCGTCGCGATTTCACAATCTGGAGAAACTGCTGATACCCTAGCTGCCGTGCGCGAAGCGATCGATAAAGGAGCCCTCGTCTCTGGCCTCGTCAATACCGTAGGCTCTACCATCGCCCGGGAAACCGGCCGTGGAGTCTACCTCCATGCTGGGCCAGAAATCTCAGTGGCTTCTACCAAGGCCTTCACTTCACAGGTCTCAGTCCTGCTGATGATGGCCCTAAAATTCGCCCGCTCTCGCCGTATGTCACGGGAGGCTGGAGTCCAGATGGTCAAGGAGATCGAGGCCATCCCCGGGCTGGTTCAACAAGTCCTAGATCAGAACGATCGCATCGCGAAGGTGGCAGAGCGTTACCTTGATCAGACCAGCGCCTTCTTCATCGGGCGGGGTTACATGTATCCAGTCGCTCTTGAGGGCGCTTTAAAACTCAAGGAAATCTCGTACATCCACGCTGAGGGCTACCACGCTGCGGAGCTAAAGCACGGACCGATCGCTCTGCTTGAAGCAAGCGTTCCCGTCATCGCCCTCTGTAATGAGGGACCGGGTAAGGATAAAACTCTCGGGAACGTTGCGGAGTGTCAGGCACGGGACTCGCGTGTCCTTGGCGTTGTGACAAAAGGTGACTCTGAGGCCATCGCCACGGTCGATGACTACATCGAGGTTCCTGCTTGTCCCCTTCACACTGCAGTGCTCCCCAGCACCGTGGCCCTTCAGCTCCTGAGCTATCACATCGCCAGACTGAAAGGATGTCCCATTGACCAACCTCGCAACCTCGCGAAGTCAGTCACTGTCGAGTAAAGACTATCGAGGGAGCTGAAGAGAAAATCTCACCAAAAAAAAATAGCAGAGAAGCACACGCTCCTCTGCTATTTTTTATTTCTGATAGAATGCTCTCAGCTCGCCACCTTAATTGGTGTAAGTGGGCGTCTGGTGCTGAGTGAAAAAGTCATCCGTGAAGGCCATCATCGTAGTGGAATTCTCGGGGAAAGGAGAGGCATCTGGAGGGCGTGGAATATTACGACCAATCGTAGAATCTTCAGGCAGACTTCCTACGATAGAAACTGGAGTTCCCACACTCACGAGACGGAAGAACTTAGGCGCGACATTCTTATGCATCCGGAGACATCCCCCAGATGATGGGAAAGGCTTCATCCATCCAGTGTGGAATCCGTAACCCGTTTTAAAGCTGCACCAGTAAGGCATGGGAGTGCCTTTAAAGCCCCAGCCTGCTGGCTTATTCTTTAACTTCGTAGGGCGAGCCTGCTTTCCCTGAATGGCGTATCCGTGAGTATTCGCACGATATTTATGAGTCTTTGCGCCGATCCGGAAGCTTCCTCGTGGAGTGGGCGAAGAACTTTTCCCTACGGTGACGGGCATGATGAGAAGAGGCTTATTCCCCTCCATCACATAGGCCATTTGATGAGCGAGCGAGACCTTCACGCGGACATTGCTAGGATTGCTCGGCAAAGTCGCAGGGAGATTGTAATTCTCATAAGCTCTCATCGAGGCTGCGAGAGAACCTGAGCCTGGAATTCTCACTCCGGAGCCTGAGCTAGAGCAAGAACTGATCAGAAGGCTTCCCAGAGAGGTCGCCAGTAAAAGGGAACGGAGTAACATCTTTTTATGAGGGGATTTCATACAGAGATGATGATAAGTAACTTTTCTTAAAGGTCGAGTTTTTTGCACCCAGTCCTATGAGTTGCGACTCCACCGACTCAGGTTTTTTGTTAAAAACTCCACCGCATCCCTACTCCAGGATAGCGAAAGCCCCAATAAATCGCACTCACTGAGAGCTGATCGTTTATGGGCCTCGTCACCGTCAGATGAGTGTCCGTGCCACTATACTGAAGAACCACTGAGGCATTTCTATGGCTTAAACTGAGTCCTGCCAACGGACGGAGCTCATTTAAATCGTCGATCCAAACAGCCCCAACATAAGGGGCGGGTATGACATGCCAGAATTTAAACTGAGGTAAAGCCTTACTAAAGGTCGCAAAGTAAGAACGAGACTCCACCTCATCACCCCCATCGGTGAAATCATCCACGCTAGTTCCCAAAATCACGGCAGGTCTCCAGCCCCTAGGGTCTTCAGAAATCAGGCGATAGGTCGCAGCGACACTAAGCTGCTCACTCACTGGCCGGTAATCCACGCCGATGCCCAGATCACTGGTCGCCCAGTATTTAAAACTTAAAAAGGCCCTTCCTGACTCCTCTCTTTGTGGAGTCCACCTCCCACTGAAGACGAATTTCTTAGAGTTCGCAGTGCCACTCACGGTGCCACCTTCGCCCGGTCACAATGGTCAGGAAGGCACATGGCTGACCACCTCTTCTACTTCCTCAGACTCTGAGGCCCCCAACATAATTCGGAAATCCCCCTCTTCTCCGAGCGCAAACGCTGGCACGAGGAATGGGAATATAAATAAAAGTAAGCTACGCATCAAAAACACTCCCATTACTAAACCCCTTTTTCCCTAATACCAATCTTTAAAATAAGCTAAATCACCCCCCTCCAGTCCCAGCTCCAAAAAAAATCTCTCTCCTTCATCACAAGCTTAAGCTCAAAGCTCCATAGAAGTTCCACTTGGCAAATCACCCTACCCGGCCTTAATCTCCCGCCCCCCTCCTAAACGCACATCTTCTGACTCCTGACTGAACCTGATTTTTCCGACCATGAAATTTTACGATCCACGCCACACTCCTGATTCCTCCGGAACCTTACACGAATGGAGTAACGAGACCGCGAACTGCGGGATGGGTGCTATTGCTAACCTTCGGGGGGAGAAATCTTACGACATTATCGACTACGCTCTCACCTCTGTCTGTAATATGACGCACCGAGGCGCGGTGGATGCTGATATGAAGACCGGTGACGGCTCCGGGGTCCTTTGTCAAATCCCCCGCCCGATCTTCGCCAAGGCTGCTGCCAGCTTCGGCTATCAAGGCGACGCTGATGACCTCGGCGTGGGTGTTTTTTTCCTTCCAGAAGGAATTTCTGCCAATGTGAAATCCTTCACTGAATCCGTCCTCACTCGGCGTAACATCCCTTTTATTGGCTGGCGTGAAGTCCCGGTAAATCCTGATGAACTCGGTGATCTTGGCCGCCTTACCCAGCCTGAAATCACCCACCTTCTCATCAGCCGCCCTGCTGAGGTCGATGCAGACCACTTCGAGCGTCTTCTCTTCCTAGTCCGCCGTGAAGTTGAGCGTGAGTTCGCCAAAGAGGCCGCCTTCTACATCCCCACACTTTCTAGCCGCCTCATCAGCTATAAAGGCCTCGCCATGCCTGCCACCCTACGCGCCTTTTACAGCGATTTACAGGACTCTGATTTCCAAACCGGCATCTCTCTTTACCATCAGCGTTTTTCCACCAATACCTTCCCTGCTTGGCCCCTCGGACAACCCTTCCGCATGATGTGCCATAACGGAGAAATCAACACCGTGCGCGGAAACCGGAACTGGATGGCCTCACGTGAGGAGTTCTTCGAGTCCGAGGTCTGGGGGGACGATGTCGAACTCCTTAAAAACCTCATGCTCGATGGCGAGTCTGACTCCTCCTCACTAGATCACGCTCTAGAACTCCTCGTCCTCTCCGGTCGCCGTATCGAGCACGCCATGTGCATGCTCGTCCCACCTGCCTTCCGCCATGATCAGGAAATCTCCGAAGAAGTTCGTGCATTCTATAACTACATCCGCTCTTTCTCAGAACCTTGGGATGGCCCCGCTGGGCTCTGCTTTACAGATGGACGTAAACTCTGCGCTGGGCTCGATCGGAATGGCCTCCGCCCCTCCCGCTACACCCTGACTGAGGACGGACTGCTCTACATCGGTTCAGAGTCTGGTGCCGTCGTCCTTCCTGACTCTAAGATCATCCGCCGTGGTCGCCTAGGGCCCGGCCAGATGCTCTCCGCAAATACCGAAACCGGCGAAGTCCTCACCGATAAGGAGATCAAAGAACAACTCGCCGCCCAGAAACCCTACGCCAAATGGGTGGATGAAAATCGCGTGGAATTAAAATCCTTCACCTCCAGCGAGGCCATCGTCCCGACCGAGGACTTCGAGCCCGTGGAACTTTCTCGCCAGCAAATCACTCACGGAGTCACTGCAGAGGACCTAGACATGGTCTTCCCACCTATGATTAAAGGGGCCCAAGAAGCCGTCTTCTCCATGGGAGATGACATCCCCCTCGCTCCCCTCTCCCGCTACCCACGTCTTCTCTTCACCTACTTTAAGCAGCTCTTCGCTCAGGTGACGAACCCTCCGATCGACCCCATCCGCGAATGGGCCGTCATGACCCTAGGGGCCGGGCTTGGACCAGAGCAGAACCTCCTGAGTGAGACTCCAGAACACGCCCGGATTCTCCAGCTCAGCTCCGCCATCCTCTTCGAGCAGGAATTGGAAACCATCATTCAGCGTAAAGAACACGGATTCTCCACCCAAGTCATCGACACCACGTGGCCCGCCTCAGAAGGAGAAGCTGGCTTAAAGAAAGCTCTGGACCGTATCTGTGCTGAGTCCGAGGAAGCCGTAAACCAAAAGGTCGAAATCCTCATCCTCTCCGACCGCGCCACCTCCTCTGAGCGTGTTCCCATCCCCTCTCTTCTCGCCACTGGCTCAGTGCACCACCATCTGAACCGCTGCCGTAAACGTCTGCGTGCCTCCCTCGTCATAGATACTGGAGAAGCTCGTGACACCCACCAGATCGCCTGCCTCTTCGGCTTTGGGGCCACTGCCGTCTGCCCTTACCTCGGCTACTCTACCGTGCGCCAAGTCGTAGCCACGGACACCAAGAAAAAGCTCGGCGAGGACATCACGCCAGAGCTCGCGATGTCTAACTACCGGAAAGCCCTAGAAAAAGGCCTGCTAAAAATCATGTCGAAAATGGGCATCTCCGTGCTCAACTCCTACCAAGGCGCGCAGATCTTCGAGGCCCTCGGAGTCGGGAAAGAAGTCGTCAATTACGCTTTCACTGGCGTCCACTCTCGCATCGGTGGAGTAGGCTTCCATGAAATCGCCGAAGAATCTCTCGTCCGCCACCGTGCTGCTTTCCAAGCCGAGGCCGAGGGTGATCAAGCACTCGATCTGGGCGACCCGGGCTACAACCGCTACCGTAAATCAGGAGAAGCACACGCCCTCACCACTGATGTCATTAAGAATTTCCACACCTTCGTCCGTGACGGTAAGAAAGAAGACTACGATGACTACGTCAAAGTCACCCTCGAGAATGATCCCATCACCATTAAAGACATCCTCGAATTTAAAGTGCCCTCCTCTGGAGTAGCACTCGCGGAAGTCGAGCCTGCCGAGGAAATCGTAAAACGCTTCACCACCGCCGCCATGTCCATGGGGGCACTCTCTCCTGAAGCTCACGAAACCCTCGCCATCGCCATGAACCGTCTCGGCGGTAAGTCTGACTCCGGCGAAGGTGGAGAAGATCCACGCCGCTTTAAAGCCTACCCGAATGGTGACCTCGCTCGCTCATACATTAAGCAAATTGCCAGCGGACGCTTCGGAGTCTCGGCGCACTACCTCGTTAATGCGGATGAACTAGAAATTAAAATGGCACAAGGGGCAAAGCCCGGTGAAGGTGGCCAGCTCCCCGGCCATAAAGTGAATGCCCTCATCGCCCGCCTGCGGAACACCCAGCCCGGAGTGCAGCTCATCTCACCTCCTCCTCACCACGACATCTACTCCATCGAGGACCTCGCCCAGCTCATTCATGACCTGAAAGAAGTCAACCCACGGGCTAAAGTCACCGTGAAGCTCGTCTCAGAAAGCGGCGTAGGAACCGTCGCAGCAGGTTGCGCAAAAGCCAGTGCAGATAACATCCTCATCTCCGGACACGATGGAGGCACCGCCGCATCTCCACTCTCTAGTACGAAACACGCCGGACTACCATGGGAACTCGGCATCTCAGAGGCCCACCAAGTCCTCATGATGAACAAGCTCCGCAATAACGTCACCCTGCGCACAGATGGCGGACTGCGCACGGGGCGCGATGTCATCATCGCTGCCATCTTGGGAGCTGAGCAAATGAATTTTGGCACCATCGCCATGATTGCCATGGGCTGCGTTTACGTCCGTAAATGTCACCTAAATAACTGCCCAGTCGGAGTCGCCACGACGAATCCCAAATGGCGAGCCAAGTTTAAAGGCACCCCAGACCACGTCGTTAATTTCATGATGGGAGTCGCCGAAGAAGCTCGTGAAATCATGGCCACTCTTGGCGTGCGCCGTCTGGATGATCTCATTGGCCGTCCAGCTCAGTTCCTAGCCCAGCGCGAGGTCCCTGACCACCCGAAGGCCAACACCCTGGACCTCTCCGCTGTCCTCGCCGATAAAGCTGATGATCAAGCCATCCGCACCTGCACCTTCGAGCGCAATGATGGCATCCACAAGCCAGCCCTAGACCTTGAGATCCTAAAAGACCTCACTGCACACAGCGGGGCAAAAGAAGGTGAGAACCCCACCGCTGGCCTCATGGACCGTGGTCCTTTTGTCAAAGAATACCCCGTCGTAAATACCGACCGTAATATCGGCACCCGCACTGCTGGGCGCGTCGCCGAAATCTACGAAAATCACGGCCTCCCTGCCCAAACGATCGACCTCACCTTCCGTGGGTCTGCCGGGCAATCCTTCGGCACCTTCCTCTGTGGAGGGATCAAGCTCACCCTCATCGGTGAAGGGAACGACTACGTCGGTAAGGGCATGAGTAACGGAGAAATCATCGTGCGGCCGCCAGCCGATATCTGCACTGACTTCATCGCCGCGAAAAACTCCATCGTCGGGAACACCTGCCTCTACGGAGCCACTGGTGGAAAACTCTTCGTGAACGGCCGCGCTGGTGAACGCTTCTGCGTGCGCAACTCTGGCTCCACCTCCGTCTGCGAGGGCGTAGGCGACCACGGCTGCGAATACATGACAAATGGCCTCACTGTCATCCTAGGCCTCACCGGAAAAAACTTCGGCGCCGGAATGTCAGGAGGAACCGCTTATATTTATGACATTGATGGGAAATTCCAAAGCCGTATCAACCCAGAAATGGTCGTAGCCCGCCCAGTGAAACGTCAGCAGGACATTGCCGAGATGAAATCACTGATCGAGCAGCACGCAGAAAAAACAGGTTCACCTCGCGCCAAAGAACTTCTCTCTGACTGGGACAGCGCTTTGCCTAAACTCATCCGTGTCATCGCAAAAGAAAAGTATGATCTTGAGCAAGCAGAACAGCAACACGAAGACGCTGATGGCGTGATGGCTTAATGGCTTAAAGCCTTAAAAACTTCATCACTCTCATCACAGGCGGAGGAGCTCGACTCAACATCGGCTTCCTCGCCCATATTCTTCATTAAGACTCTTCTCAAAATCCCCACCCCTGGGATTTCCTGCTTTTAAATCCCCTAAGCACCCCTAACTTCTCTCATCCATGAGAGAAGTCCTCTTCCTATTTAGCATACTCCTTCTGAGTCCCCTTCACGCACAGCTAAAAGAAGGCCCCTTTCAGGCCTCCCCTGCGACCGCCACCACCCCAACTCTCTACGACTCAGTCGTGAAAATTGAAGTCGCTACCCAGACTCCTGACTACCGTAGTCCTTGGAATAGTGGACGCTTTGCCGGGGGTACTGGCACCGGCTTCATCATCGGCCCTAATCAAATTCTTACCAATGCCCACGTCGTCTCCAATCATCGCCGTATTCTTGTCACCCGGCGTGGCTCCTCTCAAAAACACGTCGCCCGGGTGCGCCACATCGCTCATGATTGCGATCTCGCCCTCATCGAGCTTCAAGACTTCAAAGCCTTCGAGAAACTCCCCCACTTAAAAATCGGTAATATGCCGAAATTAGAATCCCGGGTCTCAGCCATCGGCTACCCCGTCGGCGGTGAACGACTCTCCGTCACCCAAGGCGTGGTATCACGGATCGACTTCAGCAGTTACAGCCACTCCCGTGCAGACTCTCACCTCGTCATCCAGATTGATGCTGCCATTAACCCCGGAAACTCCGGAGGCCCCGTCATCCAAGACCAGAAGGTCGTCGGCGTTGCCTTCCAAGGAAATACCCAGGCAGACAATGTCGGCTACATCATTCCTACCCCTGTCGTGAAGCGCTTCCTCACCGACATCTCAGACGGAAAATACGATCATTACATGGACCTTGGCATCACCCCTTTCCCTCTCTTTAACCCTGCAATGCGTCGCGCCTTTGACCTGCCAGAAAACGGGAAAGGTGTCCTTGTTGCCAACGTCATTCCCGATGGACCATCAGATGGTGTTTTGGAAAAAGGAGATGTCCTTCTTAGCATCGATGAAAACCCCATTGACAGTGCGGGAAATATCAACATCGGCGGCGAATTCGTAGATATGAATGAAATCGTAGAACGAAAATTCGCCGGAGATAAAGTCTCCTTCACCCTCATCCGTAAGGGCTCGGAACTAGAAAGTAAAATTACCCTCAAAGAATTCCCCTACTCCCGGATTCATGCCATCCAGTATGAGCAAGTTCCCCGCTTCACCTTCTTTGCAGGCCTCCTTTTTCAGCCTCTTGATCTCAATCTTTTTGCTTCATATAAGTTCGACAATCGCCGCCTTCGCCAAATCTATGCTGACTACATCTCCGAGGGCCTCTTTCGTGAGATGGAAGATGTCGTTGTCCTGACTCGAGTGGAGAAAGACAGTCTCACCACTCGCATGGGAGGTTTCGCGGGTCTCGTCGTCGAAGAAGTGAATGGGGAAAAAATCAGAAATCTTCGCCAACTTCACAACCTCCTCAATAACGACTCTCCACCAGAATATCACGTCATCCATTTTAATGGAGCAGGGCGCCCCCTCGTTATTCCCTCCGCAGAGGTTGCTGAAGCCCAAAAGCGCATCATGACTCAAAGTGGAGTCACTAAAGCCGCCCAGCTCGACTAAAAACAACTTCCGCTTAGCTCCATTTCACTCCGTAAACTGACTTTATGAAAACTCTTTTCATTCTCTTCTTCGCACTCGCGCTCCCTCTCTTTGCAGACCCCGAGAATTCGGTCGTTCGAGTAAATTCAACCATTCAGACCTTTAGCGCATCTCAACCTTGGGAAAAGACACCTTCTCGCTCTCGCCGCGGCCTAGGGACACTCCTTCCCGGTAACCAAGTTCTAACGACTGCCGCTCTCGCCGCCGATGCCTCATACATCGAACTACAATCAGCTGACCGCAGCGCTACGATTACCGCCAAAGTTCACATTATTGACTACGATGCCAACCTTGCGCTCCTCATCCCAGCAGCTGACCCAGGTTTTCTTGACCAACTCACCCCCGCGACCATAGCCCACTCACCCAAACCGGGCGAACAGCTTACCCTTTTCCAATTCGAAAATAATGGAGACCCTCTCTCTACCAGCGGCACGATCCGCTCTATGGAATTACTCAGCACCTTTGTAAATGAACGCTATTTTCTCTGCTATACCGTGAAAGCATCGATGCAAACATCTGGGAACTCGTTCACTTTACCCGCATTCTCTCACGGTCAACTGAGTGGTATCCTGACCAGTTACAACTCCAAAGACCAAATCAGCGATCTCATCTCTGCCGATATCATCAAAGCCTTTCTTAAAGATGCATCCGATGATCATTACGAAGGGTTTCCCAGCTTAGGGGTAGGAACCACCATTACTGAAGATCCTCACTTTCGTAACTGGCTCAAACTTCCGCAGGACCAAGGAGGCTTATATATCACCCGAGTTCTTCCCGGCGGATCAGGCGATATTGCAGGACTTAAAAAAGGTG
>CALFVL010000070.1 GCA_937928425.1 uncultured Verrucomicrobiales bacterium | reverse complement strand
GTGCGATCGCCGCTGGTGTGCTGTCGTCTCTTGCGTCCCAGCCGGGGGATTCGCTGTTGTCTACCCTGCACAGCGAGGGACGAAGCAGGAAACACAGCGGCGGCAGGGACGATGGAAGTGGCGTAGACATCGGTAGTACTGGTAGCGGCATCGGTAACATTAGCAGCAGTGAAGGGGAAAGCGTGCGTGATGGCGAAGAGTTCGGAGAATCTTTCGAAGAACATTTGGCAGAATCTTTCGAAGGAGCTTCCGAACATGCTTACGAACAAGGAGTCGAACGATATTTCGAAGAAGGTTTCGAGCAAGCTTTCGACGGTTTCGTAGATGGCGAAGGTTTCGCCGCCAGAGAGCCGGTGACCCTAGCGTTGGTGCGAATCGCCCGGGAGACGGGATTCCTCGCTCAAGAAATTCCCTCACGCCCAAATTTACGCCATTCAGTATGAGCAAATTCCCCGCTTCACCTTCTTCGCCGGCCTCCTTTTTCAACCTCTTGATCTCAATCTTTTTGCTTCATACAAATTCGACAATCGCCGCCTCCGTCAAATTTTCGCCGACTACATCCCAGAAGGACTCTTCCGCAAGATGGAAGACGTCGTCGTCCTCACCCGGGTTGAAAAAGACAGCCTCACCACCCTCATGGGAGGTTTCACTGGACTCGTTGTAGAAGAAGTGAACGGACAGAAAATAAAAAATCTTCGCCAACTTCACGCGATCCTTAATAGCGACTCGCCACCAGAATACCATGTCATTCATTTTAACGGAGCAAGCCGCCCACTCGTCATCCCCTCCGCTAAAGTTGCTGAGGCCCAAAAACGCATCATGACCCAAAGTGGCGTCACAAAGGCCTCCCAACTCGACTAACAAGCACTCCTCCTCATCTACTTTTCTCACTCCTGAAACTCCTTTCATGAAATCCCTTTTCACCCTCTTCCTCGCATTCTCTCTGCCTCTTTTTGCTCGACCAGAAAACTCCATCGTCCGCGTAAATTCCACGATTCAGAATTTTAGCGCCTCCCAACCTTGGGAAAAGACCCCTTCCCGTTCTCGCCGAGGGCTAGGCACACTCCTTCCCGGTAACCAAGTCCTCACCACCGCTGCCCTCGCCGCAGACGCCACTTACATCGAGCTTCAGTCCTCTGACAGAACCTCTACCATCACCGCAAAGGTGAGCATGATCGACTACGATGCGAACCTTGCTCTCCTCTCCCCGGCCCATGATCCAGGTTTTCTCAGTGAACTCACCCCTGCTAGCCTCGCCGCCCCCCCTAAACCAGGAGAGCAGCTCACTCTCTTCCAATTTGAGAATAATGGCACCCCCTTAGCCACCACTGGTACCATCCGCTCCATGGAGCTTCTAAGCACCTTCGTCACTGGACGCTATTTTCTCTGCTATACCGTAAAAGCGTCCATGCAGACCTCAGGGAACTCATTCACCCTTCCTGCTTTCGTAAACGATCGACTCACTGGCATCCTCACAAGCTATAATTCTAAGGACCAAATCTGCGACCTCATCTCCGTAGACATCATCTCCGCCTTTCTCAAAGACGCCTCTGACGGCGATTACGAGGGCTTTCCCAGCCTTGGTGTTGGGACCACCACCACTGAAGATCCACACTTCCGCAACTGGCTAAAACTTCCTGAAGACCAAGGGGGGCTCTACATAACCCGCATCCTTCCAGGAGGATCAGCTGACCGAGCTGGCTTAAAAAAAGGAGACGTCATCCTCAATCTTAGCGGACATGACCTAGACCGCAGAGGATACTTCCAACACCCACAGTACGGCACACTTTTCTGGCCCCATCTTGTCAAAGGAGCCCCCATCATGGGAGAAGTCATCCCACTACAAATCCTCCGCAAAGGTCAACAAAAGACCCTAGAAGTGACCTTGGGAAAGAGCCCTTCGCCTCTTGTCCCCACCCACCGCTTCGATCAAGCTCCTCCCTTTCTCATCAAAGGAGGCCTCGTATTTCAGGAACTCTCTAAGCCATATCTTGAGGCCTTTGGAAAGGAATGGACCACTCGGGCCCCACTCAATTTACTCGACGTTCTAAGTAGCCCCGAAGATTACGAAGAAGAGCGCCGCCGCGTCGTAGTTCTCACCCGCGTCATTGCCACCGAGGCCACGATCGGTTATGACAGCCTCTCTAGCCAGATTATCACCGCAGTAAATGGAGAGGCCATCGCCGGACTTCCTGAACTCGCTGCCGTTCTGGATAAAACCCCCGCCAGTGGAATCCATATTATCGAGACCGATAAGGCGCCTTATCAGATCTTTTTAGATGAATACCTCTCTGACCAAGTGGACGCCGACTTCTTAAAAAGAGGCCTCCCCCTCCTCAAGCGGCTCTACAAGGTGGAATGAAGGACAAGTGATCATCCTTCAAGCCCCTCATCTGGCAGGTTTCCCTATCTCTTCGGTATTTTCAAAACCTGCTTCAAGCGGATCACGTCAGACCTAAGGCCATTCGCTTTCTTAATGCTGGATACACTGACCTTATAGCGCCGGGCGATACTACTCAGGGTGTCACCTTTCACCACTCGGTAGCTAACCGTCTTAGGCTTCGGTTTTACTTGAGGCTTCGGCTTGGGCTTCGGTTCAGCCACTGGCTTGGGCTTGGGCTTGGGTTCAGGCTTGGCCTCCAACTTCGGTTCGGGCTTTAGGGCTAGCTTGGAATCTAAGACTGCTTCGGGTTCTGCTTTGACTGCGAGTTTTTCATCAGGACCAGTCAAGACCTCCTCCTTCGCATCTTTCAAAACTGGTTCAGGCTGCGGGACCAATTCCTTAGGCACCTTTACTACAGACTCCTCGGTCACCCGGGCCACCTCGGGAGCCGTTACCACTGGAGCCTCTGGCTTATCACGCTCCACTTGAACCAGCTCAGGAGCAGTAAGCTCTCTCTTCGGCTCTATGACAGAAGCAATCACTTCTTCCTCAGCTTTGGTGAGCACCTCGCTAGGTAATGACTCATCCACCCTCCTTAATTCTGGCTTCAGAAACTCGGCAACCCTTTCTGGCTTTGTCTCCACCACTGGTGCATCCTTCGACGCTTCTCGGGCCGATGACGGATTCCTAGCAGCAACTAAAGAAGAAGCAGATCCGACCTCTCCGACTCGGCGTAACATCGTAAGCTGATGAAGAGCCACTCCTGACGAATCTGTAAACACCTGAGAATGGTGCCGCGTGAACCCCGCCCGCAGAAGACGAATTTCATGCAGGAAAAGTTCACTTTCAGTGAATCCCCACACCACTGACCACTCACGATAAGTCTCTCCGTCAAAAACTTCCGCGATCGCGCGGTATTGATTCGCCCCGTCTTTCAAGCGGCCTTCCACGACCGAAAAATACTGTCCCCCTGACAGATTCTCCATTTTCAACTGTAAACCAGCCTTACTTGTCCAAGGCGAGAAACGTGCCTCGCGGGCTAAATCTGCCGTAGATGCGAGAGCTCCCCCCTGGTCAGCCTTAGGCTGATCATTCTGGTCACAGGAGGCAAGTAAGGCAGAAAGCCCGACGATGAGAGGCAATTTAGCAAAATACGAATTTTTCATGAAAATAGCAATATGGGGGTAGTAGCCAAACCGATAAAAAAGATGGCCTTCGGCGGGACGCTATCACTCCTTTTCTGAGATGAGAAGCGTCCAGTTTAAATTGCGCTCATTCTTTCATCTACCCCCCTACAAAATCACAAAAAAACCACCTTCCCCAGTTGGAGAAGGTGGCTGCAATCTAAACAAACCTAGAGGTCTTAGAACGACCAGCTGGCCTTAAGCTGGAAGGTATCACTGCGCTCATCTGAAGAGAAGCGGCCTAAGTAACTCGCGCCAAGTCGTAAAGACTCGGTGACATCAAAGTCGACACCTAGACCAATAACCGCAGAGTCACTGGCGTAAGAGGCGCTCTCTACATCGAAGGCCGATCCACCTGCGAAGCGATTCGAGGCGGTCGCAAACTCATCACCAAAGACGTGCTCCCAGCCTACCGTTCCGTGGAAACGTGAAGGAATCGAACCAGTCCGGAAATCATGCCCAAAGCGTAAACCAAGGAGCGAAGTAAAGCGATCCTCGTCAATTCCTGAGCCGCTAAGGGCTCCAATTCCACCATTCTCTGAGTAAGAGTCGGTGCTAAGATCGGTCCATCCCAAACGGAGGAAAGGCTCAAGCGTAGAGCGGTGGCTCAAGTTATACTCGTAACCCAGTTCTCCAAAAATCTGAAAGGAATCAGCATCGTAATCCGCTTCAAAATCATTATCAAGGTTCCCTACAATCGCCCGACGTCGTGACTCAATATCACTCGTGGTATAAGAAGCTCCGAGAAGTAAATTCACAAAACCGTTCTGCACCTCCAAGGAACGACCGAGAGTCGCACCGAGAGTCAGACTCTCCACGTCAGCACTTGAGCGGCGTCCAGAAATGTCGACTTCTGAGTCAGTATAGCCAAATGAGAGACCTGCACTCCAACCTTGTCCGAGTAGAATGTTCGCTCCGACAAAGACTCCTTGCAGAGATTGATCAAGATCACCGGCACTGCCATCCCCATCAAGGCGTAGCTCGTCAGAAACCAAGTTCCCCCAGAGGACCACTCCATTTGAGTCAAGATGGCGGCGAGTGCGAGTCGTCCCGATCCCACCTTTAGCACCAGGCTCAGTTGTAGTCGTAGTCACATAACCAGCGTTACGATTAGCGCGGGCGTGGTCCCTGATCTGATCGAGATTCACTCCCTGAACAAGCCGCTCAGAGGCTAACAATGAAGCGGCAACTCCTGCATGAATTTCACCTGATAATTGGTCGAGCGTATCGGGAGCGTTTTCCTCACCTGCGATTAGAACATTGCGGTAAAGTTCACCGTCTCTTGAAACAGTGTCTAAGCCACCTGCGGTGCTTGCTTGATTCTCGCTTAAGCCCTCAAGCTCACTAAACACGATATCGTTACGGAATAACTCCAAGAGAACATCCTGATCATTGAAAGTAATAAAGGAGTCTAGGTTCTCAAGGTTTCCGGAAACAGTATCGAAGGTCCCGTTCACCGCGCCCTCTGTCTCCACGATCACATGAGAGGAAAACCAAGTCTCACCGTCTTCGGTGATAAAGTTAATTTCCCCGCCTAAGTTGGCGTCACCTCCTACGACCAAGAGATCGGTCCCGCCGGTGGCACGGTCTAGGTCGACATCAATCCTACCTCCTTCAACCTGCACGTAGTCACCGCCGATATTTAAGGTTCCGATATCACGGATGCCAGCGTGCGAACCTGGGGTTACAAGACCACCATTCGTTAGATCACCTTCTACTCCACCAAATCCGCCCAGCGATCCTTCTGCTGTCACCAATGTATCACCTGCAACCGAAGCATCTTCATTAGCAAGTGACTCACCAATAATAAGTCCTCCACTCTCTACGGTCGTAAGGCCACTAAAGGTGTTCGCCCCATTAAGAACCAGCTTACCATCCCCCGACTTGGTTAAGCCGCCAGTTCCTGTAATGGCCTGGTTCAAAGTGAAGCGATTCGCTGGGTCCTTGATGCGAAGAAGGCCTCCTCCATCAAGCAGAATGATCTCCCTCTCCGTAGTGTTAAAGTCAGTCCCGGTCACATGCAGTCCCCCACCATCGAAGGTGAGGCTACCCTCTACGGCACCTAAGCTCCCATCTTGAGAGACTGATAGAACCCCCTCATTCAACGTCCATGGTGTCAATTCAGTCGTGGTTCCAGTGAGGGTCCACTTAGCTTCACCGGTTTTGACATACTGATCAAATCCCACGAATTGATCTCCGATTTGTTCGACATCGAAAGTAGAATCTACAGATCCTCCAAGGGCGAGAACATCATCAGGTGCGCCAGCAGTTGGCGTCGCTACAACATTCCCTTCGATTACGGAATTAGAGCGAAGTTCTAGGACGTTACCGCCATTTGTAAACTCGACCGCGTTTGCTTGGACAGTCCCATCAGCGTTAAAGCCACCCGCAAGGAGACCATCGTTAATCACTGTGGTATCACCTGCACCTACGACTGCGGCACCACCAGAGCCAATATTACCAGACACTCCGGCTACTCCAGTTGC
>CALFVL010000069.1 GCA_937928425.1 uncultured Verrucomicrobiales bacterium | reverse complement strand
CGAGGGTGCAGGAATCTGGATTGCTCAAGGATACGATCGTTCTCGATATTCCCGACGAAGCGACAGGAGATTTCGATACGGTGCTGGTGCGACGCGCCACGGAGAAGTTGCGCGAATCCTCTGAGGAATGGGCAGCTTATGCAAAGCAACAAGATAGCGAAGAATCCGTGCTCCCAATGATGGTGCTACAGGTTCCAAACAAGCCTAACCACAAGGAAATCGGTCGAGCATTGGAGACTATTTTCCAGCACTGGCCGAAAATGTCCGAAACTGTCGTCGCGCATGTGTTCGGTGAACACACGACGCAGACTTTCGGGAATTATTCGATCCCATACATCCAGCCTCAGCGGGTGCAGGACGACAATTGGGTGCGCATTTTGATTGCCAAAGATGCCATCAGTACGGGCTGGGATTGTCCACGCGCAGAAGTGATGATTTCTTTCCGCCCGGCAAGCGATCAGACCTACATTGCTCAGATGCTTGGGCGTATGGTGCGAACACCGCTGGCACGGCGCATCCCCGGCAATGACCGACTCAATTCCGTGGACTGTCTGTTGCCAAAGTTTGACAAGGAAACTGTGGAAGCAGTCGTTAAGGTATTGGGGGAAGGTGGTGGAGATACACCACCGACTGGGCGCATCCTTATCAACCCAAAAGAGATGAAGCCGAACCCGGCAGCTGAGGAGGCGGTTTGGGAGAAGTTCGTTTCCCTGCCTTCTCAAACTCGACCTCAACGGGGCGCGAAACCAGCAATCCGTTTGACTGCACTGGCTCATGAGTTGGCATCCGATGGTTTGTTGTCCGGTGCAGGGGGCAAAGCACATGCGGCGATGCACAAGGTGCTTGACGACTTTATCGCTGAACGAGCAGAAGCATTTGAAGAGAAGCGTCAATCTGTGATGACAGTGGAAGGTCGAACGATCATTGCCGATATGAGGGAGGGCAAGACTACAGATGCCGCCTTTGAGGCCGAAGCCGATGACGCGGTGATTGGTGATGCCTATCGACGCACGGCACGGATCGTCAGTCCGGACATTGCCCGAACTTACACCCTAGAGCGGGCTAAACGCCATCCTGAAGCAGAAGACGACATGGACGAGGCTTTGATTGAGTCGCGTGAGGAAGTGGCGGCTCTGCACCTGATGGAAAATCTGCAGATTCTGTTTGATGCCGCAGCCAAGAAGTTGGCCGATCAATGGTTTTCCGACTACAGCGGCGCCATCAAGAAACTCACGCACGACCGCCACGATGCCTATCGGCAGATTGTTGCGTTGAGCACAGAGCCTCAAGATGTGGATTTGGCACGACCGATGTCACGTTTCGAGCCAACAAAGGCACGTGAACAGGATGGTGCTGAGGTTGAGATTCCGACTTACGCGAATCATTTGCTTTGTGATGAACAGGATTTGTATCCCGCCGAGCTGGGAACTTGGGAGAAAGCAGTGCTGGAAAAGGAAATGGAAGGTGATGGGTTCAAGTTCTGGTACCGTAATCCAGACCGACCTAGTCAGGATTCTTTAGGAATCGCCTATAAGAATGACGACGATACAAGAATAGTCAGGCCGGACTTTATCTTTATTGCCGAAGTTAATGGCAAGATTGTTGCAGACATCGTCGATCCTCACGGTTTTCATTTAGCCGATGCTCTACCCAAGCTGGAAGGCCTGATTCGTTATGCAGAAGCGCATGCGGATTTTTACCGCCGCATTGAAGTTGTTGCAGATGTAGGGGGGAAACTCCGAGTGTTGGATTTGACAAACGATGAGGTTCGTAAACAGGTCAGACGCGCGAAGAGCGCAGAGGCTCTCTATAAGAGTGCGGCAGCGGGTGATTATGGATAAGCGTGTCTCTAATCATACCGTGCAACGAGCCGTGCAATAAAAGCTGCTAAAACCTGCATTTCAAAGCATTTTAGAAGCATTTTGGCTCACACCAGAAGTTAAAGAAAAACGCTGCAATCTGTTGATTTGCAGCGTTTTGAGTTTAAAAAAGGATGGTGCTCGACGCTGGATTTGAACCAGCGACCCTCACAATGTCAATGTGATGCTCTACCCCTGAGCTAGCCGAGCGACGGGCAGAAACTAGGAGGAGAGAGAGGGTCTGGCAATTAGAAATTATACTTTTTACATGGGGTATTAGCGGGAATGTCCCGCATCGATCAGTGCTTGGAGTTCCTGTTTTAAGCGCTGGGCTTCTTTAGGGTGCTCCGTGATGAGGTCAGTCTTTTCGGCAGGGTCCGTAGAGAGGTTAAAAAGTTGAAATTGAGGCACTTTTATTTTGGCGAGAGGACTTTCTACGATGGTATTTTTTGCGGATCTTTTGGCGTGCTTGGTGAGCTTCCAGTCTCCAGAACGGTAGGCGAGGTTTCCTCTCCCGCCATTATCTTGCTGGATGAGGGAGTGGCGTCCCTTCGCTCCCGTTTTACCGAGGAGGGCATCGAGGACATTCTTACTATCACCACAAGCTGTGCTGGGAACAGGGGTGTGAGTGAGGGCTGCAAGGCTCGCAGCTAGATCAATGGTGCAGACGATTTGCTCAGAGACTCCGGCTGGAATGTGGCCTTTCCAAGAGGTGATGATGGGAGTGCGAGTGCCGCCTTCATAAAGAGAGTATTTCCCTCCTTTGTAGGGGCCTGCTGCCTTGTGCTCTCCGAGTTTCTCGAGGGCTTCGTCTTGGTAGCCATCATCCATGACAGGGCCATTGTCTGAGCAGAGGATAATGAGGGTGTTTTCACGGAGATTGAGACGGTTTAGGGTTTTCATGATTTCTCCTACAGTCCAATCGAACTGGATGATGGAATCGGAGCGGAATCCATGCGGTGTGACTCCTTGGAAACGCTCATGAGGAATGCGGGGAACGTGAATGTCGTGGGAGGCGTAGAAGAGAAAGAAGGGGTGATCTTGGTTTTTCTCGATGAAGGCCTTAGATTCCTGAACCCATTTATCGGCGAGGTCTTCATCCCGAAAACGGGCTTTCTGTCCCCCTGTATAGTAACCGATCCGAGATATCCCATTATGAATGGTCGCATTATGGCCATGGGACCAGTCCATTTTTAGGCTTTCACGATGAGAGACTCCAGTAGGGTGGTCAGGGGAGGGCTTCTGGTCCCCGACCCAGAGGGGATCGGAGGGATCTAAATTAAGGACGCGCGAGTTCGTCACATAGACTTGGGGGACTCGGTCGTTAGTAGTGGGGAGGAGGAAGTGGTAGTCGAAGCCAATTTCACGTGGGCCTGGGTTAAGCTCGCCGTTCCAGTCAGGGCCTTTTCCTTTTTCTCCCAGTCCTAGGTGCCATTTTCCAATGACGCCCGTTTGGTAACCAGCAATTTTCATGAGGTCTGGTAGCGTGAGGGTGTCTTGGTCGATGATGAGGTGTCCATTTGGTGGGGCGATACCAGTGCCTTCTGTGCGGAAGGCATATTTCCCGGTGAGTAAAGAGTAGCGGGTGGGAGTGCAGGTGGAGGCAGAGCAGTAGCCGCTGGTGAATCTCTGGCCTTCAGCAGCGAGTTGGTCGATGTTAGGGGTCTTAAAGCTGGTGGCTCCATAGCATGAGAGGTCTCCATAGCCGAGATCATCTGCCATGATGAGAATGACATTAGGCTTACGAGGCTCAGCCTTAGCACAGAGAACGGAAGCACCCATAAGGGCAAGAAGGAGTCTTTTTTGGCGGTTCATCATAGAAGTGTTTAGGAGAATAGAAACGGGAAATAAAGCAAAAGGGACAGCTCCTCCCGGAGATGTCCCTTGGAAATGGCTGGGTAAAGATGGGCTCTTTACCTGCGCTTTTTAGCAGTTTTCTTAGTCGCCTTTTTGGCGACTTTTTTCTTAGCAACTTTTTTAGCCGCTTTCTTGGCAACTTTTTTCTTAACCGCCTTTTTAGCCACCTTTTTCTTGGCGGCTTTTTTAGCAATTTTCTTTTTAGCGGCCTTTTTGGCGACTTTCTTCTTAGCCGCTTTCTTAGCAGGCTTACGGGCCGCTTTTTTAGCAGCGCGCTTTACGGTTTTTTTGGCGACTTTCTTGGTAGCCTTCTTTTTTGTGGTCTTCTTTTTTGCAGCCATGGCTTTGTGCAGTTTAATTTCGCGGATCACCGCGTTTTTTTCTTCAGGAGTCATGACTCCTGAGGAAAGGAGGGAGAGGATAGCCTGACCGAGGCTGCCTCCGAAAGTGTTATGGACTAGGTCTTTTAAGCGAGGCTTTAGAATGGTGCTGCGGTCGACCTTGGCTTTATAGATATGGGCACGTCCTTGTGTATTTCGTAGCGCAAGTTTCTTTTTCTCAAGATTACGCATCACTGCAAGTGAGGTGGTGTAAGTCCTTTTCTCACCGGACTGATTCATTCTCTCATGTACGGCTCCTACCGTACTAGGTCCCTCATTCCAGAGGATGGCGAGTGCGTGAAGTTCTTGGGGGGATGGTTCTTCGTAGCGTGACACTTTTTTTATGGGGGATCGTTTTAAGAAGAAAGCCGAAGACTTAATAGGAGTTCAAGGTTAAACTTGGAAAGTAGGGTTTTCTTATTCGTTTTTTTGAGAGCCACTAGGGGAGTTTTCCAGAAGATTTTCCGGAAGTACGGGATCTATCTTAGGTGCTTTAATGTTAGAGTTTACCTGAGCGAGTTGTTGCCAGAGTGAGGCGCTGGCGGGGTCTCCATTAAAGAGAATCTGGCCATCTTTACTGACGAGCACTACGGTGGGAAAGGTGGAGATGCGTAAGGTGGAGGCGAGTGATGAAGTGGGGCTGTCTATAAGCCAGTGTCCCTGGGCACTGCTCTGCTCGCTGAGGAAGGTGTCTGCGTCTTTACGCGATTCATTGGTTCCTGCGAGGAGGAAGGAGATGGTGGGGATTTGCTGCTTATTTAGGGTGTTCGCGATGGCGTGATACTCGGGCATGGCGAGTAGGGAGGTCTGGATCCAGGGGCTCCAGAAGTGGAGGAGGAAGATGGGGGCATCAGCGGCGAGTTCTCTGAGGCTGCTTTGCTTAGACGGGTGCTTTTGGTTCTGGAATTTCCGGTCTAGCTTAAGGGTAAGCTTTGCCATGCTTTCTTTTAGCCGGACGGCATTGATATGGGGGGCGAACTGGCTGCTATGGGCGGGACTCAGCCAGTAGGCTTCTGTGATGTGTTTTTTAAAGAGGGGGGTGTCATCTTGTTGGAGCGCGGCGAGAGCTTTGGTGTAGTGAAGGGTGCTTTCGAAGTCCTCTTGGGTGGCGAAAATCATGGTGTGGTCTGAGGAGTAGGTGGGGAGCTGGGCTTCGAGGGCGGGAGCGAGGGCAGCGAGGCCTTCCGTATCATTTTGGTTGATGAGGAGGATGAAGCGTGCTTCGAGAAACATTTGCTCAGGGAGGCCTGCTTTTCTTGCTTTTAAGATGGTGCTTTGCAGGCTTTTTTCATCAGTCGCTTGGAGGAGGGATTCTATCAGCTGGTCCCGCTCCGGGAGGGACTGAGCGCTGAGGGAGGTGCTAAGGATTATGAGAGATGCTAAGAGGTGTTTCATGTGTACAAGGAGGTGGGCTGGTTTTTTAGGCCAGCCCACGAGTTCAATGGTACTTAGTTTAAATAGGGGATGATTTAGCGACCGGGGATGATGAGTGTGCGACCTGCAACGATGGTGCTATTTTCTAGGCCGTTGGCGTTTTTGATCGCGTCTACGGTGGTGCCATACTTGCGGGAGAGTCCCCAGAGAGAGTCTCCTTTACGGATGGTGTGGACGTTTCCATTCAGGGTGGAAGAAGGGGTGGAGGCTGCTGGGGGAGAAGAGAATGAAGGGGGGCTAGGGAAGCTAGGGGCAGCGGGGGGATTGATGGGGTCGATCGGCTGGTATGGAGGAGCGGTGGGCACGCCTGGGGCGGTGGGGACCCCAAAGGGATTTCCTACGTTAGCAGCAGGGGCCGTGGGTACTCCGAAGGGGCTCTGGTTCGGGGAGCAAGAGGAGAGGATGATGACGGGGGCGAGCAAAGTAAGAGTTGCTTTCATCATGACAGGATAACTTAAAATTTCGGAAAAGCGAAATAAATTTTCATCTGTGGTGAGGAGGGGCTTGTTTGAGCCCGAGGGGGCGATTAGGGTGATCTCTGATTATGGAAATTTGGAAGGCAATTATCGTCGGAGTGGTTCAGGGTCTAGCAGAGTTTTTACCGATTTCGTCATCCGGTCATATTGTGTTAACTCAGTATTTGTTGGGGATTCGTGAGGTGGGAGTGGAGCATGGACCAGATTTGTCTTTTGAGATTATTTTACATTTGGGGACTTTGGTGAGTGTGTTGGTTTTTTTCCGGCGGAGTTTGTGGGCGCTCACTCAGTCCCTTTATAAGAGAGAGATGGTGGAGGAGAGGAAGATGATTCTTTGGTTAGGAGTGGCTACGGTGCCTGCGGTGATTGCGGCGCTTTTGTTTAAGGATTTTTTCGATGCGGCACCTGGGAAGCCTGTTTTCGTGTCAGGGCTGCTTGTGCTGACGGGGCTGATCCTATTTGTGCCGCGTCTGATTAAGGGGCGGGTGGCTAAGCTGGGTCTGCGAAGTTCCGTGATTATGGGGGTGGGACAAGCGATGGCTATTTTGCCGGGGATCTCGCGCTCGGGATCGACAATTGCGGCAGGCTTGGTGAGTGGGGTAAAGGCGGAGAAGGCAGCGGAGTTTTCTTTCTTAATGTCAATTCCGGCGATTGCGGGAGGTTTTGTCCTGACGATGAAGGATCAGATGGATGAGACTGGGTCCATCGGGGCGGCCTTTAAGTCGTGCTTTAATACGCCTTATCTGATGGGGGCTTTAGCGGCTGCAGCGGTGGGCCTCTTTGCGATTTATGTGGTGATGGGCGCGGTAAAACGTGGTAAATTAGAGTATTTCTCTTATTACTGCTTTGTTGCGGGGATCGCAGGGATGGTCTACTTCAGTTAGCTGATTAGCTGAAATAAGAGGTGGCTTCAGTGTTTACCGATTTGGCGAACGACGGTGATCGATTCATTCACTTTTGTGCCATCGCTGAGGATGAGCTTGATGGGGTGACTCCCTTGACTGCTACGCTTGCTGGTGGTGATGGTGAGAGTATGAGGTCCTTTAGGAAGGGATGTTCCAGTAGTTAAGTCTAGGAGGTTCCAATTTTTAGGGAGTTCTATGGAGTTAAGCTTACAGTCCTCTTTTACGGTGATGCTTAGCTGGACGGGGTCTCCGGCAGCGATGAAGGGATTGAGGGCGTGGGTGCTGGTGATGTGCTGAGCACGGGGGCAATTGCGGGCTTTGATGTGTCTGAGGAGTTGGGCCTCGGTGATTTTTTTAGGGTCGAAGAAGACATTCACCCATTCGCCGAAGGGGCTGCTTCTGAGAAGTCTGGTGGTGTCAAAGACTCCTTCTTTACCGCGCACGGCGGCTGCTCCGACATCATATCACCACATGGAGAAGGTGGCGCTGCGGAAGGTCCCTTTTTCAAGGGCGACTCCGGAGGCAGATGAGAGGGGGTTTTTCGCTTGGAGGTGGTTTTGGAAAGCGAAGATGAGGATGGTGATGAGAATGATGGGGATAGCGAATCTTTTCATGGATGTAGCGAGGAGGTTCAGTGGAAAGTCTAGTCTAGATTTAGCGGTGGGGCTATGGGTAGGTTTAATTTTTTTTTGGAGGGGAGGATGGTTTAGAGGAAGTAGTTTCTTTGTTTTTCTGAGATGGGGAGTTTGAGCTTTTCCATGGCTGCGAGCATGTCTTCCCAGACTTTTCGTTTTTCGCTGAGTTCTTCGTCAGGTCTGAGGAGGTAGGATGGATGATAGCTGATGCGGAGTGGGATCCCTTGGAATTGGTGCCAGGAGTTGCGGAGTTCGTTAATTTTCTGGGTCTTGTTTAAGAGGCAATGAGCAGCGCTGGCTCCAAGCGCGATGATGACGCGGGGTTTTACGATGCTAATTTCTTCTTTAAGAAAGGGGAGGGAGGTGGCCATTTCCTCAGGGGAGGGGGGACGGTTATTGGTGGTTTGGTTTTTGGTGGCGGGGCGGAATTTAGAGATGTTTGAGAGGTAGGTTTGGGCGCGGGAGAGGCCCATTGCTTTTAAAATTTGGTCGAGTTTTTCTCCGGCGGGACCAGCGAAGGGTTGTTGCTTTTGTTCGTCATGAAAGCCGGGTGCTTCTCCGATGATCATGAGATCGGCACTGGGATTGCCCGCTGAGAAGACGAGGGTGTCACGAAGGCTTTGTAGTTTTTTGAAGGGTGCCCAGCCGGCTGCGGTGGCTGCGAGGGAGGCGATTTTTTCCTGAGCGGTATTACCACTGGAGACGATGGCGGTGGGAGGAGTTTTAGAGTGGGAAGGGCTGCTGGAGTGAGGGCGGCGTGCGCTTCCACGGGTGTAAAGTTCTCGGAGGATCTGGCGGGCGTGATCAGTAATGGGGATGTGACTGATACCTTGCCTGTGGAGCTGGTGGAGGTAGTCGAGGAGGGTAGGAGTGGCCACGGGGGGAAGGAGATCATGGAAGGGAAGAAATTTCCAGCTTAGCGAACGGAAATGTGGGGCAGGAGAGGGTGGAAAAACATGGGGGATTTCTCGGAAACGTCTTGACCCAGTGGGAAAATCCCCTATCTCGGCGGTCCACAAGTTTTAGATTTATGTCAAGAGTATGCAGCATCCGCGGTTCCAAGGTTCGGGTTGGACGTAAAATCCACCGTTCTGGTTTGGCGAAAAAGAAGGGCGGAATCGGTCGTCACGTGACTAAGACGGTGAAGCGTAAGGTTTCTCCAAATCTCCACTCTAAGCGAGTGTGGGTGCCTGAACTGAGTAAGTATGTCCGACTGAAGGCGAGTGCGAAGGCATTTAAGACAATTAATAAGAATGGTGCATACGCCACTCTTAAGAAGGCTGGCTTGATCTAAGCTCTTAGCTCTTTTTTCTGAGAGGCGAGTCATACGACTCGTCTTTTTTTTGCCGTTTTTAGGTGCCGCTTTATGCGCCAAGGCGCTCGATCGGGTAGAGGTCAAAGTGCTTGTCGAGGGAGAGGATGGGAATGTTACGGGAGATGGCTTCGGCGATGAGGAGACGGTCGGTGGGATCGTGATGATGAAGGGGGAGTGATGCGGCACGGTGAATGGTGCTCCATTCGATGGGAAGAATCTCGAAGCCTTCTTGGAGAAGAAGGTGGGGGAGGTCTGTTCTTTTTGTGGGCTCGAAGAGGAGGAGGCCGAGGGCTTCTTTCTGGGTGAGTTCCCAGAGGCTGGCCATGGATACAAGGGAGCGGCGATTAGGGTCTTCGATATGACGAGCGATGTCTTCTGATAAGCGGGGGTCGTTTTGGAGAAAAAAGAGGAGGACGCGGGTGTCGAGAAGTTGCTCAATCATCGTTGAGAATTTCTGGGGGGTGACGCTGAGTCGAAGTCTGGATCAATAAAGAAGTCTGGAGAGGTGAGGCTGCCACGATGTGGGCTGGATGAGCTGGGGGGGCGGAGTTCTGCGACGACTTGGCCGTGCTTTGTTAGGGAGATGGGGTCCCCAGATTCGATGAGGGCAGAGACGAGGGCGGAGAGCTTTGACTTTGCTTCGTAAAGTCCGACTTGTTTCATGCGATCAGACTAGACTAGTCTGACTAGAAAGAGGAAGGTGAAAGTTGAACTTTTTTTTGGGGCGGCTGGGATGGAGGCTGGGATTATTTTAATCGTGCTGAGAGCCAAGGGAGGAGGTGATGGTGCTTGTGGAGGTCGTATTGATAGCACTGAAATCCAAGTTCTTCTCCGGTGGCGATGTTTTCTGGAAGGTCATCGAAGTAGAAAGTTTGGCTGGGGTCGAGCTGGTAGGAGTCGATGGCTTTTTGGTAAAATTCTGGATCTGGTTTTACCGCGCCGACTTCGTGTGAGAGGTGGAGGTGGTCGAAGAGTTGAAACTCTGGGTATTTTAAGGGGAATGAGCGAGCGTGGATGGAGTTGGTGTTTGAGAAAATAATGAGACGATGCTGCTTTTGGTGGAGTTGGCGTGCGAGGTCCCACATGGGTTGGTGGGGACTGAAGATGTTTTCCCAAGCTTCTGTGAGTGCGGCAGGGGAGAGTTGGCTTTGGAGGAGGCGGAGTGATTGGGCGATGAATTCGTGCTCGGTGAGGGTGCCAGTTTCGTAGGGGGTTTTTAGGGCGAGGATGGAAGTGGGAAGTTGCGGGTCTGGGGAGCCGCTGACTCTCTGGTTGAAGCGCTCGAAGTGGAGTCTGAGGAGGACGTTTCCAATGTCGAAGAGGAAGGTCATGGGTGGGAGGTTTTTGAGAGGATGAGTTCTGCCGCGTGGCGGGCCGCAGCTGGTTTGGCATGGGTGGCGAGGCGAGATTTTTGCTCTCGCCAGAGCTGGCCATCGTTTTCTAGGAGGGCGCCAATCGAGCGCTGGATCATTTCTGGGGTGGTGGCGAGAGAGCCCGATTTGTAGCGTTCTAGGAGCTCAATGTTGCCTTCTTCTTGGCCGGGGATAATGTGGTGAACAAGCATGGGGCATTGGGCGGCGATGGCTTCATGCACGGTGGCGCCGCCCGCTTTTCCGATGACAAGGTGGTGTGAGGAGAGGAGCTCTGGGATGTTCTGGGTCCACCCTTTAATTTTGATCCGGCCTGGGAAGAGTTTTTTAAGAGCGTGGGTTTTTTTGTAAAGACGGCGAAGGTTACGCCCGAGGACGATGGTGACTTGGACCTCGTGTGAGAGGATGGCGTGGATGATCTTACTGAGATGGGGTGAACGTGCCGTGGGGAAGAAGAGGATATGGAAGGGTTTAAGGGTGGCGGTGGCAGGAATTTTAGGGAGGTGCTCGAAGCGAGGGCTGACGGGAAATCCGGTGATGTGTATTTGTCTGGCGGGGATTTTTTGAAGAAGTAGGCCCTCTTTGGTATGGTGATCTGTGACAAGGAAGTGGTCGCTTGGAGAATGGGACCATGCGGCATTAATTTCGATCGAGTCGGTGATGACGGTGATGATGGGAGTTCGTGGATATGAGGTGAAGTGACGTTCTACCATGTAAGGATAGAGGGGGTAGGTGGTGACGATGAGGTCTGGCCGAAACTCGTGTAGGAGGCTACCTACGGTATCTTCGGTCTGACCGATGAAGGGAAGGGGGGCATTAAAGTCCTGCTGGTCTGTGGAACGGTAGACCCACGCCCAGATGCGTGGGGTGTAGGTGGTGACTTCTCGGTAGGCTCGGCAGAGGAGCCGGTTGATAAGGGGGTTGCCGATTTTACAGGGATCAGCCATGAGGACTTCGGCCTGTTTACTGAGTGCCTGAACAAGGTTTCGGGCGGCGCTGTTGTGGCCGTCTCCGAAGCTGGCTGAAAGAATTAGGATTTTAGGCGTCACACGGGATTTTCTGGGATGGGATCTAATAGGGGATCTGGAGTTGCGTCGACTCTCATTTATAGGCAACTTTCTGGAAGGACTTATATGAAGGATAAGGAGAAAGGAACAGGAGAACGCTCGATACGGGTGGTAGACGATCTGCCTGAGGAGGTGGTGCGTCTAGAGGGTGATTCTAAACGCACCCGGTTTAAGAAAAGCGAGGGGGTTTCAGTAGAGCTCATCGAGGCGAAAAATTTGGAAAGTGGGGAGGGCGTGAAAGAGCTGTTGCCGTTTGATCCTGAGAAGGAGTGGCAAGAGGGAGAGGCGAGTGAGGAGCAACAGGCGGCTCCGGTAGGCTGGTTTTTCTTATTGGGGATCGTGCTACTCGTAGTCGTAGGGTGGGCTGGGTCTCAAGCATTTAGGTCTTCAGGGAGTCCATTTCAGAAGAAGGCTAGTGAGCTTACGGTAGATGACACTTCTTCGGACGAAGGGCCACTCGGTAAACTTGCTGAAGCTGAGGCAAATGTGGATGCAGAGGTGCATTTTAAAGCGACTGAGGACGTTTTGAGGAATTTCTTGGGCGCTGAAACGGTAATCGAGAGGGCTAAGTATGTGCGCCACCCTAAGCGAGTTCTCCCGCTGATGGAGGATTATTATTCTCGTAATGAGTTCCGTACATTTGATTTCAGGGAAATCACCTCGTATCTTTCTTTTCCTCTTGAGAAGCTTCCTTTTTTGACCGTTGAGGTTAGGGATGATGATGGAGATGCCCGTGCCTTACTTCTGGAAGATGGTGCTGATGGGATCTTGGTGGATTGGGAGTCTTATGTGTGTTTTCAGCCAGTGTTACTAGAAGAGTATGTTCGTGAACGCTCTACTGAGCCGGTTACGCTTAGGGCTTATGTGACTGAGGATTACTTCTATTCGTATGAGTTTGATAGCCAAGAGGAGTACGCGAGTTACCGTTTTAGATTTCAGAATTCAGAGTTACTTATGAATGGTTATGTGAAAAGTGGTACTGAGCTTGGCCAGAGGTTTAAAAAGCTCTTTACGGAAGGGGGGAAAAAGCAGTGGAGACCACTGATCGTGAAGGTGCGGTTCTTAGAGGGGGGGCAGGCGAAAAATTCGGTTTTGATTGAGGATTTAATCTCTACGATCTGGGCTTTTCCGAGAGATCCGGCAGAGGTTGCTTCTTTTGAGAAATAGGTCTAAAGTTGGGAAATGAAGCCGGGAGGATCAGACGGAGGGGACCAGTCATTTATTACAGGTGCTGGGCTGATCCTATCAGCCTTGGGGCTTTATCTTTTCTTAGACTCGGTGCAGGTGACTTCTGCTCCACTTGGGCTGCTTTCTAGCCGATTAGGACGTGGAGGATCTGGGCTGATAGAAACCACTTCCATGGGCTTAATCTTTGTGCCTTTTCTGGCAGGAGTGGTGGTCTTATTTTATGATGCGCAGAAGAGGTGGGGTTGGTGGCTCTCGGGCCTCGGTCTGGCGGTGATCTGCGTTGAGATCTTAAGTAGGGTCCGCTTTTTACTAACGATGAAGACGACTTCCCTACTCCTCGTTTTAGGAATGGTTGCAGCAGGAGCGGGTTTACTTGCCCGCAGTTATATGGTTGGGTCTAAAAAGGCCGAGCGATCGGTCAAAGACCCTGATCAAGAAAATTCATGATACTTCCCTTGAAAATTACTTTTATGGCCTCAGTGCTCGCTTTCTTTTCCTTTGAGAAGGTGAGTGGGGAGGTGAAGGCCCCGAGTCCGTTTTCCTCTTACATGGCGGCGAATAAGAACTACAAGGGGGAGATCGTAGTGGTGTTGCCACCGAAGGAGATCCAAGCCTATATTGAGAAGGTTAAGGAGAATGCTAAAAAAGACACTAAGTGGTTTAAAGAGTATTCTGCAAAAGCGAAGGCGGGGGTCCCGCTGCCTTATCACGAGAAGCTAGGACTCTCGACAAAGGAGTATCAGAAATATCGTGAGCTCTGGGATAAAAGAGAGTTTAAGGCGCTCCAGAAAGTGGGACTCCGTTTAGAGCCTGTGGGTGATAAGTGGCGATTTTTAGTAACTGGTGAGGGAGCACGTATTTCGCTGTTACGTTATGATGCTAAGAAAAATGTCGTCGTTTCGCCGAATGGTGAGTTGAAGAGGATCGAAGATATTGATGCAGCAGCAGAGACTATTCTAGGGGCTTGGAAAGGGGCGGAGTGGAAATTCGAAGAGGAGACAGGTCTAGGGAAGACTAAAGAAAATCTTGCGGTGGGAAGGGCGGCGGATGGCAAACATGGTCTTTTAGTTTACCGTCTTCAGGATATCACTTCTACGAATCGGGTCATGCATGATCGGAGTATGGTAATTCGCTTCGAGTTGGAGTAAGATCTGTGATTGCCTTTGGAGTTGGTCTTTTTAGCAAGAGGGTGATGGGCCTTCGGATACGGACTTGGCTGCTCCTTGTTCTAGGAACTCCAATGTTCTTGTTGGCCGTTTGTAATACTCTTTTTTCGACGAGTTTTGGGACTGGTTTTATAGAGCAAGAAGTTGAGAAGAGGATCAATTTACCCTGTGAGATAGGGAGCGTCACTTGGTCTCCTTGGGCGGGGGTGAATTTACGCGAGTTGTGCATCTTCGAGCCGGGAGGGGTTGATAAAGATCGCTGTATTCTGAAAGTGGATGGGGTCAAGGTAGACCCGTCTTGGCTTTCTCTGTTCCAAGGAAAGCAGAGATTTGAGAGTGTGTCAGTGAGTGGAATTCTCGGGGAGTTATCGCTGGAGCAGTTTAAGGAGTGGTTAAGGCGCTATCAGCAAAGCCATCCTCCAAAATTGGTAGAATCAGCAGAGAACCATAGTCTTCAAGGAGCTGGGGTAGTGCCTCCTAGAAGCACTGAGGTGGCTCCTAAGGCGGTATCTGAGAGTCCTGAAAGTGCTAAAAATACAGTGAGCGCTAAAGAGCAGAGAGAAGATCCTCCTGTGAGTGTGCCTGTGGAGAATTTTATGGGGACGGTGCTTTTGGAGGATATGAACTTACGTTTGTACTCTGAGGAGAATCCAGACTTTGAGATAAGTTTACGAGATGTGGCAGCGGAGATCCCGCTTTGGGGGGAGGACCGTGAGGGCAGGGTGAAGCTAGGTTCCTTGGCTTTTGGAAAGTATGATTCAGAGATCGAGAAGGTGTTTCCTTTGAAGTGGAGTGGCGAGTCTGTCTTTTTCCCACGAGCTGAGATGAAAGTCTTCGGGGTTGATATCGAGCTTACTGGAGAGCTGGGACTCGCACAGGGACTCCCACTTGGCGTTAAGTTTCATTTGCCAGTGCAGCAGATGGACGGCTCTCCGATTTTCTCTGATGAAAAGACTCCGTTTGAGGTGGGGCAGTTGAGTTCGACGAGTTATGTGCAGGGCCATTTGAAGAACTTAGGAAATTTCTCTGGACGTAGCGTAACTCAGTTTCGAGATTTTATTTTCCATGATTCACGAGATGGAGGCGATGTTCGTTTTAGTCATGGTTCTGCGGTGATGACTCTAAATTCTGCGGGCGTGGTGATGAATGATTTTAGGGCAATCGGGGAAGAGGATGCGGTCTTGGCGAATGGTTATGTCATGAGTAGTGGGGAAGTGGCATCTACGCTGAGGCTGGTGGCGAGCCCACTGCGTGCGGATTCCCATGAGAAACGAATCCGAAGTATGTCGCCGTCTCTTTCCTTTAAATTTGCCCCCTTGGTGACTCCGGATCGTGAGTACCGTGATCTTAGAGTCGAGTCGCGCCCAGAGGGACTTGTGGTTGATTTAGGAGCCGAAGGTGAGTGGGTGACTCTTAGGCCACTGATAGAGGAAGTCTTGGGTAGGTCTAAAAAACTTGAGCGAGTATTACGATGAGAGTAATTGGAGGATTAGCTAAGGGGCATGCTTTAAAGGTTCCTCGAGAGGTGTCTCGCCCTACGACTGACCGGGTGCGTGAATCGTTGTTTGGAACTCTCGCCGGCGTGTTAGATGGGGCTCAGGTTCTGGATCTCTTTGCAGGGTCTGGCGCGCTAGGGATAGAGTCACTAAGTCGCGGTGCTGCGACTTGTACTTTCGTGGAGCGGAACCGAGGGGCTGTGAAAGTGATTCAGGAAAATTTGAATAAGACCGGACTAAAGAATGGCAGAGTGACTTGTAGTGAGGTGACTGACTTTTTAAAGGGTGAGAAGGGGCGATATGATTTAATCTTTGCTGACCCTCCTTATGCTGATGGTCTCGGTGATGCAGCTGGGGATTTAAGTGCCTTGGAAGGGTGGTGCGAGTGGCTGGCAGAGGATGGTTTTCTTATTATAGAGCGGGAGGCAATAGGTGAGTTTACGGACCCAGCAGGTTTAAAGCTTCTTCGGCAAAGGGACTATGGGCGGAGTCGAATCCTGATTTATCAACGTGCTTCTTAACTGCTTATGATTCTCCGTTTCGTTTTGCTCATTTGGGGTGTCGTTTACCCAGTATTTGTGCTGCTTGCTGCGCCATTCTGGCTGCTGAAGATGATCCGCCGAAATGGCTGGGGAAGTGGATTATTAGAGCGTTTAGGCTGGTATGACTGCGATGCTGAGTTCGAGAAATCTGGAGGAGTTTATATCCATGCCGTGAGTGTGGGAGAGGTGCTTTTAGCTCTTAAACTAATCGCGAAGTGGAAGGAGGAGGCTGAAGATCATTTCATTCTAGTTCCGACTACGGCGACGGGAATGGCGGTGGCGAAAGAGAATGCTCCAGAGGGGGTCCGCGTCATTTACGCTCCTTTAGATTTTGGCGTTTTGATCCGCCGTGTGATGAGGCGTTTTTCTCCCCGTCTAGTGGTGACAGTGGAGTCAGAATTTTGGCCAAATCTTATCGCACAAACTCATCACTTAGGGATTCCCATAGGTCTGATGAATGCGCGCTTGTCTCGGCGATCAGGCGATCGTTTGAGGAGGTTTCGCGTTTTTGTGAAAGTGTTCTTGGAGCGGTTAGATTATGTCGGAGTGCCGGAGAAGGTGGACTTGTCTCGCTGGGAGGATATCGGAGTGAGAGCCGAGGCTTTGACCCTGACTGGGAATGTGAAGTTTGACCCTGATGGAGCGGCTTTACCGAGTCGCCGCTCAGAATTTTCGCAAATGCTCGCTGAGTTTCCTGAGGCTCCGGTGGCGATGGCGGTTTCGACTTTTCCGGGGGAGGAGGAGTATTTGGCATCGGCTTTTCGCGAGGCTGGGTTCTTGCCCGTGATCGTCCCTAGGCATGCTGAGAGAAGAGAAGAGGTGCTAAAGGTGCTAGGAGGGGGAGGCGTTTTAAGGAGTCGTTTTGAAAAAATGGAGGACTCTGATGTGCTTGTGGTGGATAGTACGGGGGAACTGCAAGATTGGACTGCTCATGCAGATGTGGTGGTGATTGGAAAAAGTTTTAGGGCCAAAGGGGGGCAGAATCCCTCTGAGGCTATTTTGGCGGGAGTGCCGGTAATTTGTGGTCCTTATATGGGGAATTTTGAACCACTGGTGAGCGAATTGAAAGAGGCTGGCGGAATTCAGATGGTGGGTCAGCGCGAGGAGCTTTTAAAAGCCTTGAGAAAGCCTCTGAATGGTCAGGTGGAGAACGCGAAGAGAGTGCTAGAGAAACACCGAGGAGCGATGAGACGCACGATTGCTCTCTTTACAGATGGAGCTTAGTCGGCGAGCTGAGTGTATATGTTTTGATATGCTTCGACGACGTGTTTGTCAGAGAAGTCATCTTTGGATTCTTCCATGACGCGGGCGATTTGGGGATTTTTGTGATCAGGAGGAAGTTTGTAGAAGTTGAGGGCTTGGTCGATCGCCCAGCGGAGGCCCTCTGCGGTGAAGTGCTCAAAGAGGAAGCCATTCCCAGAATTGGCATGGATATTGAGGTGTTTGACCGTGTCTTTAAGGCCACCAGTAGCGTGGGCGATGGGGAGGGAGCCATAACGTGCACCGATCATCTGAGGTAGGCCGCAAGGTTCAAAGGATGATGGCATGAGGACAAAGTCTGAACCCGCATAGCCAAGGTGGGAGAGAGATTCTGAAAATTGGTGGACGGCGACCCGAGCAGATAGGTCATGGTATGCGACGATGCCACGGAAGTGTTGCTGGTATGGGCCGTCGGCGACCATTACAATTTGTAGGCCGAGTTCCGCGTAGTCAGATAGGATCTGTCCCATGATGTCTCCAAGAAGTGAGCAACCTTTCTGGATAGGGTCTAGGCGCGAGGGCCAGAAGAGAATGGGGGCGGAGGGATCTTCATTGAGCAGGAGGCGTCTTTGTAGATCCGCCTTAAGCTGAGGTTTAATAGTGTGGTGGCGGCGGGGTCCGTAATTCAGAGCTTCAGGGAGGTGCTTATCGACTTGGGGGTTGAAAGAGGGGTCAGGGGCATTGACGATTCCAGAGGCTGCTCCGGCTTCTCGTTTATGGTAGAGAAGGTGGCTGAGGTGTCCGGGGATGCTCTGATGATGCCCCATGGCAACTTCATCAAGGAAGGTGGGACTCACGACATTGACGTGAGTGGCAGCACGGATTCCACTGGCTAGGAGGTCGATGGGGTTGGTCCAGTAAGACTCGTCATAGTTACTGGGGAAGTTACCGAAGTAGAGCTCGTCCCAGAAATCACCGCCTGGGATACCGGAGTTTTCGAGTTGGGCTAGAGTGGCCTCTTGGGAGTGGATATTGTGAATGGTGAAGAGGGTGGGGATGCCGAGCTTTTTCGCTTCAGCTGGAATGAGGCCGGTCATCCAGTCATTACAATGAATGATATCAGGTTTTACACGTGGGATGATGTGGTTGATGAGGTCACGCTGAAAGGCGAGTGCTGACATGAGGAGATCTTCCTTACATGCTTGGTAGACGCCGCCTCGGCGGTAGAATTTACAGTCTTCTGCAAGGTGGATACGCTCTCCAACTGAGATACGGGTGCGTAGGCCAGGGTGGCTTATTTTATCGCCTTTTTGGAAGAGATTACGGTAGTGAGGGATGGCGAGGTGAATATCTCGGTTGGCACTGCTTAGGCCGTGGACAAGAAGGGCTGAGACGTCAGCTAGGCCTCCCGCTTTTGCGCGTAGGAGTTCGGCATCTTTAGAGAGTTTTTTAGAGACGTAGGAAATCTCGGGGGTGATGAAGAGGATGCGGGGGTTCTTTTTTTTTTCTAAATGAGGGAAGGTCATGCTGGGTGTGCGGCGCGATGTGAATCTTCATGGCACGCACTTGGGAGAGGAGGGAGTGGAAGGCGGACAGAATGAAGAAGGGTGATTTTCTGAAGAAATTTTAGACTTTGGCAATGATTTTTTTGAGAATTGCCGGGAGTTACGCCTTGGTTTTCAAAAATATACTGCAGGGCGAGATGACTTTTCCAAATCGTGCCTTTATTAGGAGGACGGTCGTTTTTCTGGGAGGGTAGAAAGTGCTTCTATGAAGGCCGGAGTGACAGGGATGGTGGTGAGTGTCTTTTGGGGACTGAGGGTTTAGATTTTTTTAACGAAACACGATTTTAGTTTCATGGGACCGATGCCATCTATTTTACAATCGATGTCGTGGTCGGAGTCGGGGCTGAGGCGGATGTTTTTTACCTTCGTGCCGATCTTTAAGGTGGTGGGGGTCCCTTTGACTTTAAGGTCTTTGATGAGCTGGATGTGATCGCCATGGTTCAGTTCATTACCGTGAGCGTCGCGAAGGAGAGTTGCGTCTGCGGCGGCTGCGCTTTCCTCGGCAGACCATTCGTGAGCACAGTCAGGGCAGGTGAAGAGAGGCCCGTTTGCGTAGCTGTATGTGGAGTGGCACTCGGGGCAGTCAGGAATGGTGGACATTATGAGTGGGGTGAGTTGGCTTTAATTTCTTCTAGAAGTTCCCAACGGTTGAGGAGGTCATCGGCGATTTTTTTCGCGCTGTCTAGCTCGGCCATGACGAGGGGGATTTGCTCGTGGTCAGTCTGGACTTCGGGGGTAGAGAGTTTTTCTTGGAGGGTGGTGACCAGTGCATCTGCGTCCATGACTTTCTCTTCTAGGGTTTCGAGTTCTTTTGCCTCGGCGAGAGTGAGTTTACGGGGCTTGTCTTTCTTCTCACTGGTGAGTTTCTTATTCTTCCGCTTGAAGGCGGAGGCGAGGGCACGGGCGGAGTTTTCGCGAGTTTGTCGTTTTTCTAAATAGTAGGAAAAATTGCCGGGAGTGATGTGGACGCCATCGTCTTCAAAGGCGATGATTTGATCACAGATGCGGTCGAGGAAGTAGCGATCGTGTGAGACGCAGATGATGGTGCCGGGGAAGGCAGCGAGTGCTTCTTCAAGCATGCGGAGAGATTGGAGGTCTAGATCGTTGGTGGGCTCGTCTAGGACGATGAGGTTGCCCCCGGTTTTTAAGACTTTAGCGAGCATGAGGCGGGCACGTTCCCCGCCAGAGAGGAGGTCGACTCGCTCGTTGATACGTTCGTCCGAGAAGAGGAAGCGCTTAAGGTAAGCGCGGGCGCCGATGGTTTCATCACCGAAGTTGATTTTCTCATTCCCATCAGAGATTTCATCGAGCAGTGAGCCGCTGCCGTCTAGTTGCATTCGGGACTGGTCGATGTAGTTGACCTTGACTTGTTTGCCGAGAGTGGCGGTGCCTGTGGTGGCTTCGAGTTGGGCGAGGCAAATTTTTAGGAGGGTGGTTTTACCAACTCCATTTTTACCGACGATGCCGGTGCACTGTCCTTTTTCTAGGGAGAGGTTTAGGTGGCGGAAGAGGGTGCGGTCTCCTAGGGTGATGGAGACATCATCCAGCTCGACGATGGTGTCACCGAGACGGGGAGGTGGGGGGATGAGGAGGTCCATCTCGCCTTCCTGGATGGGGGCGTCTTGGTCTTTGATTTTGTAGAAGGCGTCTAGGCGCGAGCGGGACTTGGTGGTGCGGGCTTTGACTCCAGCCTTGACCCATTGGAGCTCGTCTTTGAGGAATTTTTGGCGCTTTTTTTCGGCGTTTTCGGCGATTCCTTGGCGGGTTGCTTTGGATTCAAGGAAGGCGGTGTAGTTACCGGGGTGGGAGTATGCTTTGCCATCGGAGATTTCGATGATGCGAGTGGCGATGACGTTAAGGAAGTAGCGATCGTGGGTGACGAAGATGACAGCGCCTTGGTAGGTTTTCAGGAAATTTTCTAACCAACGAATGGACTCTGAGTCGAGGTGGTTGGTGGGCTCGTCAAGGAGGAGGAGGTCTGGCTGGGAGGCGAGGGCACGGCAGAGGGCGACGCGACGTTTTTCTCCTCCAGATAAGGGACCGGTTTCGTGATCGAGCGGAGGGGTGCCGAGGGCGTTGGAGAGGGAGTTGATGCGGGCGTCGAGGTCCCATCCGTCTGCGTGCTCGATGAGGGTGAGGAGGTCATCGAGCTCGGCTTCGCTGCCCTCGCCGTTTTCGTATCGCGAGATGGCGGCTACGACATCAGCAGCTCCGGCGGCGATGTTATCATAGACGGAGAGAGCGGGATCGAGCTCGAATTCTTGGGGGAGGTAGCCGATGCGGAGGGTCTTACGTTTTGAGATGTCTCCGGAGTCGGCTTGGTTCTCATTTGCGATGATTTTAAGGAGGGAGGTTTTACCGCAGCCGTTACGGCCTACGAGGCCGATTTTTTCTCCAGCTGCGACGGCGAAGGTGACGCCATCAAGGAGGGTTTGGTGTCCGTATGCGAGGCGGAGGTCAGTGGCGGAGAGGAGAGTCACTTTTGCTGAATGGGATGGATGTGAGATCGTTCGGGCGGAAGATGGGGGAAGGTTTTATGAAGTTAAAGGGAGATGGTGTAGATTTTTCCTTGGTGGGAGAGAATGAGGAGTTCTCCTTGGGCGTCTTCGACGAAGGCGGTGGGCCTGAAATTACGCTGAGAATTAGGACGGGTGTAGATTTTACGGTTGGTGATTTTTTGACCGTTTTTCTGGAGAGCCCAGAGGGTGCCGAAACCCCAGTCTCCGTAGAGGTAATGTCCATGGAGGGTGGGAACTGCTTTACCCTGATAGTGTAGGCCGCCGGTGATGGAGATTCCGCTCAGGCGATCGTATTCATGAATGGGCTCAGTAAAGCTGGTTCCCTCGGGAATGGGGTCCGAGTGGGCGTTTGCAGGGTGCTTGCCTTCACGGTGGGACCAGCCATAGTTCGCCCCTTTTTTAATGATGTTTATTTCTTCATAGGCCCCTTGCCCGACGTCAGCGGCCCACAGTTCCTGAGTTTTAGGGTGGAAGCTGAGTCCCCAGGGGTTGCGTAGACCTAGGGCGAAAATTTCAGGGTGATAGCCGGGCCGCTCGAGGAAGGGATTATCGGCAGGGAGTCCGTAGGGGCGATTTCCGCTCCGTGTGTTTACGTCAATGCGTAGGATTTTACCATTATGGACGAAGGTGTTTTGGGAGAATCGCTGGGGATCGTTCGCTTTTCCTCCGTCTCCGATGGAGATGTAGAGGTAGCCATCTGGACCGAAGATGAGGTTTCCTGAATTATGATTCCAGAATGGCTGAGGAATGGTGAGGAGGATGCGTTCGCTGCTAGGGTCTGCTTGGGAGGGTGTGTCACGATGGCACTGCATCTCGCTGATGACACTATGTTTAGGGTCTTGGAGAGTGTAGTAGAGGTAGAATTTACGGTTCTGGGCGTAGTGAGGGTGGAAAGCGAGTCCGAGGAGACCTTCCTCGAAGGCGTTGGCGATGAGCGGGCGATCACTCAGGTCTAGGAAGGTGGTGACTTTAGAGGAGGTCCGATCTTTAGGAAGGATCGTGATCTTTCCGCCTTGCTGGACGAGGAAGAGGCGTTCTGTGCCGTCTGGGGGGATGGCTAGGGCGACTGGGAGCTTGATCGTTTGCTTGGTGAAGGTGGGGGTGAGTTTAATCTGAAGGTCGGCGAGGAGGGGGATAGAGTGGAGGAGGGTTAGGAGCAAGATGAGGAGGTATTTCACGGTGTGGAGAGGGTGAGGGGGGAGGGAAGTTGGCTCAATGTCGAATTTTACGAGAGCTTTATTTTTTAAAGGTGAAGTCGGGCCGAGTGATTTCGATTGCGGCGAGCGTGGCCTCTCGCTATCTCATCCGCATCATGGCTCGCATTAACGAACACTTTCAGAAGCTCAAAGCAGGTTATCTTTTCCCAGAAATCGCTCGTCGCGTAAACGCATATACTGAGGCGGAGCCTGAGAAGTCTAAGCGGCTGATCCGCTGTGGGATCGGTGATGTGACTGAACCAGTGCCACTGGCAGCGAGAGAGGCGATGAAGAAGGCGGTGGATGAGCTGGGCGAGCGGGGGACTTTCCGTGGTTATGGGCCTGAGCAGGGCTACCCGTTTCTGCGAGAGGCGATTGCCCAGAATGCTTATGAGGGTTTAGGAATTAGGGCTGATGATATTTATGTTTCTGATGGTTCTAAATGTGACTCTGGGAACATCCTGGATATTTTTGGGCAGGGGAATAAGATCGCGGTGACTGATCCTGTTTACCCTGTTTATGTGGATACAAATGTGATGGCAGGGAATACTGGTGAGGCGAATGAGGCGGGGGAGTATGAGGGGCTCGTTTACCTGAAGTGTACTGCTGAGAATGGCTTTGTGCCTGCGATTCCTGAGGAGAAGGTGGATCTCATTTACCTTTGTTATCCAAATAATCCCACTGGGACTACTGCGACTCGTGAGCAACTCGAAAAGTGGGTGGCCTACGCCCTAGAAAATGATGCCGTGATTCTTTACGATGCTGCGTATGAGGCTTTTGTCCAAGACTCCTCAATTCCGCGGTCGATTTATGAGGTCGAGGGAGCCCATCGATGCGCTATCGAGTTCCGTTCCTTTTCCAAGAATGGTGGTTTTACGGGAGTGCGCTGTGCCTATACTGTCATTCCTGAGACGCTTACAGGGAGTAGCGTTTCTGGCGAAAGGGTGCCTCTTAAGCAGTTATGGGGCCGCCGACATTCTACCAAGTTTAATGGCGCGAGTTATCCGGTGCAGCGGGGAGCTGAGGCTATCTACTCTGATGCGGGTAAGGCGGAAGTGGCAGAATTGGTGGAGCATTATATGACGAATGCGAAGCTACTGCGTGAGGCCTGCGAACAGCTGGGGCTAAAGGTCTGGGGGGGTGAGAATGCTCCTTACGTGTGGGTCGGGTGTCCTGCTGGAGTGACGAGTTGGGGGATGTTCGATAGAATGCTAGAGGAGGCTCAGGTGGTGGTGACGCCCGGAGCAGGATTTGGAGCTGCAGGAGAGGGATATTTCCGGATCTCTGCGTTTAATTCCCGGGAGAGTGTGGAAGAGGTCTGTCGCCGACTTTCGAGCATGGTTTAGTTAAGAATTCCTTCAGAGTTTTTTTAAAAATTCCAGTTCGCGAATTTTAAAATTCGTGTAGCGTCTTAGTGCAGTCGTTTGCTTTCTTAACCTCCCCAATTTTCCAGAAATGAACGTCTTAGTTTCCTCACTTACCTATCTTAAGCGCTTCCCGTCCTACCTTCTTTGTTTCCTGCTCCTGCCTCTTTCGTCCTGTCAATCAGAGAGGGGTGCGGCATTGTCATTTCTCTCTGAGCAAGGTGTTTCTCCCTCATCAGAGGCTCTTTTTAGGGCACTAGACTCCGGTGATTCTCGATTAGTATCAGCCCTTATCACCGCAGAAGTCTCTCCTTCCGCGCGGGATTCCTTAGAGAGGACCCCTCTGATGCTCTCGGCAGGTGGGGTGGCCCCAGCACTGGTGCCTAAGCTCATTGAGAAAGGGGCTGAGATCGAGGCGCGTGATTCTACTGGGCGGACGGCCTTGAGTTATGCCGTGGAGGCAGGCCAGCTGGATGCAGTTTTATCTCTTATTAAGGAAGGGGCAGAAGTTTCTCTTCCAGTCGATACGGGTGGCACTCTTGTCGCTCAGGCCCTCCGTCAGGGGCAGCAAGCGGCAGTGCTCCTCCTTTTAGAAGCTGGAGCGGATCCTCGTTCTCAGGGCTTACATGGAGAGCCACTTGCCCGGATCGCAGTGGAGGAAAATCAGCCGGCGGTCTTGGCGGATCTCGTGGAGAGGGGATTAGACCTGAGCTCGATCTCAGCTGAGAATGGTTCAGGACTCCTACATCTTGCCTTGGAACAAGGGCAGGATGAGATGCTCCGTTTCCTCTTAGAGAAGGGGATGAATCCCGATGAGAAAAATGCACGGGGTGAAACTCTCCTCCATGCGGTGGTGGGAACGTCTAAGCGGCATTTACTGAAGCACTTGAAGGAGCATGGGGCCTCATTTAATGAGCTAGACCCTCAAGGCTGGAGTGCACTTCATCTCGCCATTTTAGCTCATGACTATGAATTGGTAAACGCGCTCTTAAATTACGGCGCAGACGTGGACCAGTATTCTGGGCAGGGGAGCTCGTCCATCCCTCCTCTTTCGCTGGCGATTGAGAATCACTTGTTTCCAATTGCTCATCTCCTCCTCCGTTACGATGCTAAGCCACGTGATGAAGTCTACCAGGCGGTGAAGCGGGGAGGGAGTGATGGTTTACATCTCGTAAAACTTCTCCTAGAGAGTGGCGCTTCTCCCTCTCCTGCACGTGCGCCATCACTCGATTCTCCGATAGGTCTTGCCGTGCGGACTGGAGAGCTGGAGATCGCGAAGGCTCTGTTCGAGGCTGGTGCATCCTACCAAGTGAGAGATCTTTGTGGGCAGAAACCCCTGCACATTGCGGTGGCTCGTGGAGACCTGAAGATGGTAAAACTTCTTCTCGAGCTGGGGGCTGACCCCAATGAACCCTTCCAGCCAGAAGTGAGTGAGTCTTTTCTAAAATTAGTGAATACAGATGGGATTGGGCGTTGGGCCTTGTCAAAGTCCACCTCTCTTTACCCGCTGATGTTAGCTTCTGATAGTGGGAACGTAGAGCTGGCCCAGCAGTTGCTGGCTTACGGGGCTGACCCCCAAAAATCATCGAAGGTGCATCGTAATCGGATGTGGCCGCTCACCTTCGCCTCCCGCCGTAGTAATGTGGAGATGATGCAGGTGATTTTAGGAAGAGAGCCGGGGCGCAGTAGTCTCTGGGTCCGAGTGGATCTTTCTGAGCAGCGCGCTTACCTCTTTAAAGATGATGTGCAGATTTATAAGACGAGGGTCTCCACCGGTAAGTCTGGCCACCGGACGCGGAAGGGGAAATTTGTCATCACTAATAAATACCGTCATTGGAACTCGACCATTTATGGCTCTTCCATGCCTTATTTTCAGAGGCTGAGCTCGAGCGACTTTGGTTTCCATGTAGGAGCCCTACCGGGCTACCCAGCATCCCACGGGTGTATCAGGATGCCTCACTCGGCGGCGAAGAAACTCTTCGGGATGACTAAGATTGGCGATTATGTGGAAATCGTGCAGTAGGTCCCTCTCACTCAAAATAGAGGAGGGGAGGAAGAGAAAAGAGGGCTATCACTTCCCTTACTTCTTCATCTGCACACAGACGAGCTGTCTTTGACCACGGAGCAGGAGCTTACCATCAGAGAGGGCGATGGGGCTCCAGTAGCGGAGGTCTTGGCGGCTTTTTAGCTTTGTTCCGAAGACATTGGATTCAGCCTTCACCTTGAACCCTTCGCTCGAAGGTTCCACAAGGCGGAGAAGGCCGTTTTCGCCATCTTGGATGATGAGCATGCCGTCGGCGTAGAGGCTAGCACCACGGCCCATGAAAGGATCGTTACCGGTATTCCAGAGCTCTTTTCCTTCTAGAGTGAAGCAGACAAGGCCACCCTTTTTACGGCGAGTTTTACTCTTATGATTAGAGTTCTCATTGGCAAGAAAGTAGAGGTGGTCCTGAATGAGAATGGGGGGGTGGACTTGGCTTCCTTTCTTAGTGTGCCAGAGTTCTTTTAGTTCAAATTTACTACCGGATTTTTTAACTGAGATCATCTTTGACCCGCTGTCATAGCCTCCAGAGGCGAAGAGCCGCTCGCCGTCGATTTGCACAGGGACGGTGATGGGAATGCGATTTTCGTAGATCTTAGAATGCCAGAGTTTTTCCCCAGTGCTAGGATCATAGCTGTGGAGGCCGCCTTTCTCACCTGCGGTGAGAATTACGATCTGCTCCTTACCGCCGAAATTCATGACCACCGGTGAGGAGTGACTGTCCCCGATGTCCCCGCTTCTCCAGAGTTCTTTCCCTGATTTCTTATCCCAAGCAGCGATACCTGTTTCCTTACCAAAGGGCATCACGATAAGAGAATCTCCGATGACGAGAGTACATTGTGCGTATCCCCAATGAGGGGTTCTAGCATCAGGGTAGCGCTCAGAGAGCTTGATCTTCCAATCAGCTTTTTGAGTTTCACGATTAATGCGGAAGACCTCACCGAAAGTCCCCAAGAAATAAATGGCATCACTCTCCACAGTGGGGACGCTGCGGGAACCGGGGAAGGAGGGCTCGCCCTCTGAGGGGCTTTCAAAGCGCCACTTTTCTTTTCCGGTACTGAGATCTAGGCAGACGAGCATGTCCTTTTCCTTCTCGACTCGATCACCAAGGAAGACCTCATTTCCAGAGACTGCGGCACCGCCGAAGCCCCCTTCAAGCTCCGCTTTCCAGAGGATTTGTGGACCCTGTTTAGGGAAGGATTTGATCAGACCAGTTTCGCTAGAGGTGGCATTCGCATAGGGCCCCAGAAAGCGGGACCAGTCTTTAGCAGAGAGACTGAGAGTCAGGGTGGCGGCACTGAGAGCGGCGGTAAAGAATGGGTGTGTCATATAAATAAGTGGGGGCTTGTGAGCTAAGATTGATGATCGGGGCGGTTTTGTTAAATCAGATTGTTTCCTCTTTCTATCCTCTTATTAGGGAGTATGTCCACGGAATATCTTCTCCTCAACCTAATGACGAGACGGAGGATGATCTTACTCTTTTTAGGGCGATGGGAGCTCAGAGGGCTTAGAGCCTCTGCTTCGTAGGTTGACATTTTAGGGTGGCGGAGTGAGGAAGGAATTACTAGCTTGCTGGGGTCCGAGTTAGCTTACTTTGTCTCTCGATCTGCAAATACCGTGAACTTTTCTATCGTTGCTCGTTCCCTAGGAATCATGGTCCTGCTCTTAGGGGTTACGATGCTAGGTTCAATAGGGCTGGCCGCCGTGGTGCCGGCTGAGAAAGTGCACGAAACAGGGCTGGATTTAAAGGGGTGGATTATTTCAGTGATGATTGCACTCTCTTTAGGGATCACACTCCTTGTGCTGAGCTCGCGCTTGTCAAAGAAGAGCCCACGCGCAGATTCCATGCGGCGGCGTGAGGCGATGGCGGTCGTAGGAATCGGGTGGTTACTCACCAGCCTCGTCTCGGCCTTGCCCTATTTGTTTTGCGAGCCGCATGTGCCAGTTTATATGGCGATTTTTGAGGCGACCTCTGGTCTAACCGCGACGGGAGCGACGATTTTTTCTGATATTGAATCTTTTCCTAAGTCGATCCTGATGTGGCGTTCCACCACTCAGTGGCTAGGCGGGATGGGAATTTTGGCGATTTTCGTGGTGGTGCTCTCGGGCAGTGGGACGAGTGGGCGGATGCTCGTGGGAACGGAGTCATCCTTATCCGGTTCTGATTTAGCGAGTTTACGCCAGACCATGCGGAAGATGTGGGTCCTTTACCTGATCTTCACCGCAGTGAGCGCGGGAGCATTATGGGTGGCGGGGCTCACTCCATTTCAGGCACTGAACCACGCCTTAACGCTCGTTTCCACCGCAGGATTTGGCACTGAGAATGATAGTGTGGCCAGCTTTGGTCTCGGCGTGAAGTTCGTCATGCTAGTTTTTATGCTTATCTGCGGAGTGAGTTTCCCACTTTACCTCGCGATGTTTCGCCTATCGTGGAAGGAGAAATTACGGCGTTTTGAGGAAGTCTGGTGGTTTTTGGGGATTTTAGGATTGGCCTTGGTCAGTCTCATCATCTTCCATCTATTTTCTGGAACTGGGGTTCCTGTGTTTGAGGTCATTTTTGATACCGTCTCAGTGGTCACCACGACTGGTTATGTCTCAGGAAATTACGATGCTTGGGGGCATTTTGGGAAAGCCGTGCTGGTGGTCTTAATGATTATGGGGGGGTGCTCCGGTTCCACTTCTGGAGGTCTAAAAGTGGGCCGCCTCATCCTCACTGCCCGCTTTGTGATTGCCGAATTACGGGCATCATTTCGGCCTAAGGAATTACGGCAAGTGCGTCTGGGGGGGAAGCCGCTAGATGAAGCTGGAGTTGGTCAGCTATTTTTAGTGGTCGGCTTATTCGGCTTCTTCCTGATCGTAGGAACCTTGCTGATGAGTTCGCTGGAGCCTGAGACGAGTTTCATTGGCTCACTCTCGGCTGTCCTGAGCTGCCTCTCGAATGTAGGGCCTGCCTTCGCAGAGTTCGGACCTCAGGAGAACTTCGCGCATGTGCAGCCTCTTGGGGCGGCCGTGCTCTCCGTTCTGATGATATTAGGGCGCCTAGAATATGTCGCAATTTTAGTACTCTTTAGCCGCCGTCTCTGGAAAAAATACTAAAGGATATTTTGAACAAAGCGCTCACGTTCAAAGCGCTCGAATTTTTCAGGCTCCTCGCCAGTTCCAATGAAGCGGGGGGCGATATTAAGCTCTTTCTGGATCGCAGCGGCCACCCCTCCTTTTCCAGAGCCATCGAGTTTCGTTAAAATTAGACCATCCAGAGGAACTGCTTTTTGGAATTCCCGTGCTTGGTTTAGAGCATTCCCTCCGGTTGAAGCATCGACGACGATGAAGGTCTCATGCGGGGCCGTCTCGTCTTGTTTGCTGATGGTGCGCTTAATTTTAGTCAGCTCACCCATTAAGTTGTTCCGGGTGTGGAGGCGTCCGGCAGTATCACAGAGGAGGAAATCGTAGCCTCCTGTAATGGCTTTTTGGTGAGCTTGGTAGCAGACCGAAGATGGATCAGCCTCGTGGGCGCCCGTGATCACGGGGAGGTCAAGGCGCTCGCCCCAGCGGACGAGTTGTTCGACTGCCGCTGCCCGGAAGGTATCGGCTGCTGCCATGAGGACAGAGTAGCCCTGCTTTTTAAGAAGGTGGCCGAGCTTTGCGGTGGAAGTGGTCTTTCCGGTGCCGTTGACTCCGACGACTAGGATAACACTGGGTTTACCATCACCACGGGGAGTGAGAGCTGGGGAATCACTAGGGAAGAGTTCTGAAAGTTTAGCGCGAGTCGTTTCCACGACATCATCAGCGGAGATTTTACGTCCCAGACCCTTTAACTCATCGACGATTTCTAAAGAGAGCCTGACCCCAAGATCCCCAGAAATAAGGTCAGCCTCTAGATCATCCCAGTCGATCTCTGCCTTATTCGTGACTTTATTGAAGAGCTTCTTGAAGAATCCTGCCATGGCGGGCGGATGCTGGGTGAAAGGTGGCGTGAATGCCAAGGATTAAAAT